>CANHVD010000413.1 GCA_947463775.1 Planctomycetaceae bacterium
AATGATTTGGGAGCGAGCCCAAGATCGGTGAGCATCGCCGGGCCGAGTGTCGCCAGCAGCGTTCCTCGTCCAACATCGGCCAGAAAACCTCGACGCGAGTGACCACGAGACATCGCAAAATCCTTAGCAAAAATCAGAACCGCAGGCTCTGTTGGCTCATCAGCGTACACATGTAAGGTTCAAAAGTGCAATCTCGATTGCAGAATGTGCCTATTGAGTGGTCGGGAAAGTATGTCTACGGTCCAGCCTGACGTGGATCGTTATGCATTGTCGAGGCGATGGTATTATCATGCCGCGAAAGATGATGGTCGCGAAAGATTTTGAGGACTCCTGATCATGCGGCGTTGCACAACGATCTTGGCATTCGTACTTCTGTTGTCAATGACAGCGTTTCTTGAAGCTCAATCGCAGGAGTCGAACCCCGCTGTGTTCCGAGCAGGTGCGGCCATGGTGGACATTACGCCAACGGTCTTTCCCGTCATCGTAAACGGTATGGTTGAAGAACGAACCGCTACGATGGCTCATGATGCACTTATGAGTCGAGCCCTCGTACTTGACGACGGTGCAGAGAAGATCGCGATCGTCGTTGTTGACAGTCTGATGCTGACTCGTGCGATGCTGGATGATGCAAAAGAGCAGGCCTCTCAGCTCACAGGAATTCCAACGCATCGCATGTTGATCTCTGCGACCCATACGCATTCTGCGCCGTCGGCGATGCCGTGTCTCGGTAGTCGAGTTGATCCGGAGTATGCTCAGTTTCTGCCGGGGCAAATTGTCCGAAGTATCGTGCAGGCCAATGAGAAGTTGGTTCCGGCTCAGGCTGGTTGGATCGTGACGACCGATGATCAACACAATCATTGCCGACGCTGGATCTTTCGGTCCGATCGCATGACGATGGCTGACCCATTTGGGCAGCTCAATGTGCGAGCCCACATGCATCCCGGATATCAAAGTCCCAATCACATCGGTCCTTCCGGACCAGCAGATACGGATCTGACGCTGCTCTCTGTGCAAACGACAGATGGCCAGCCATTGGCAGTGCTCGCGAATTACGCGATGCACTACTACGGATCACCGCTTGTCTCAGGAGACTTCTGCGGACGCTTCGGGCTGAAGCTGGCTGAACTAATCGGAGCGACAAATCAGCAAACAGGATTTGTCGGCATCATGTCACAAGGCACCAGCGGCGACAGCATGTGGCCAGACTACAGCAAGCCAGCAGGACAGAATAATCTTGAGGCTTACACGACCAGTGTTGCTCAGATTGCAGCAGAAGCTTACAGCAAAATCGTCTATCGCAAGGATATTTCTCTCGCGATGGAAGAAGCCACGCTGAAGCTCAATCGCCGTGTTCCGGATGAAGCACGATTGAAGTGGGCTCAGAATCTCGCGGCACAGGTTGGCGATCGATTGCCTCGAGGCTGGTCAGAGGTCTATGCGTTCGAACAACTTCGACTGCATGAAGATCCCACGGCAGAACTAAAGCTGCAGGCTGTTCGTATTGGTGATCTGGGTATTACTGCGATTCCTGACGAAGTCTTTGGCATCACCGGCATCAAGCTGAAGAATCGCAGTCCACTTCAAGTTACGATGAATATCGAACTCGCGAATGGCGCTGAGGGATACATTCCGCCGCCGGAACAGCACAAGCTCGGTGGTTACACAACGTGGGCGGCTCGCACGGCTGGTCTTGAGGAGACGGCAGAACCACAGATCGTGGAAACTCTGACGAAGCTGCTGGAGAAAGTGGCGAACAAGCCGCGACGTCCTGTCGCCGACGAACTTCATACGTATGCGAAGGCTGTTCTGGATTCAAAGCCGGTGGCTTTCTGGCGACTTGGCGAAATCGAATGTACTCCTCCTGCTCCGTTGGAGGGGCAGGGCAGCTCGCAGCGCGAGATGAGTGCAATGGTGAGCATGATCTCAGACGCCACGGGAAAATATTCCGCATTGGGTGAAGCGGGTCTCGCGTTTTGCTTGCCGGGACCAAGGGGCGAGGGGTTTGAGCAGCAGCCTCGAGGAAACAGGGCCGTCCATTTTGCAGGTGGTCGCGTTGTCGCGAATGTACCACAGCTCGGGGATACCTACTCTGTTGAGTGCTGGGTTTGGAATGGTTTTCCGAACAGCGACCGCGCCGTCACCGGTTACTTTTTTTCTCGAGGGCCTGACGGAGATTCCAAAGTGGCCGGCGATCATCTTGGAATTGGAGGAAACTACCTCAACCAGGGATGGGACGGCAAATTAATGATATTCAACGGGAACGAGCGTGATGAAGCGTTGATCGGGAAAACTGTCCTGGAACTTCGCACCTGGAATCAGGTCGTGCTGGTCAGAAGTGGCAAACACGTCAGCGTGTATCTCAACGGAAATCCTTCGCCCGAGATTGATGGTGACCTTGAACCGACGTTTGCGGGCTCAGACGATATCTTCCTTGGTGGTCGCAATGATCGCATGTTTGGGCTGGAAGGCCGACTGGATGAAGTGGCTTTGTATGACAGAGCGCTGAAAGGTGAGGAAGTTGCAGCCCACTTTGCGATCGCAAAAGCCCCGCAGGATCCGCAAATCAATGAGGTGATTGCTCGCCCCGATACACCGCCGATGTCACCTGCGGAGTCCATGAAAGTTGCTCATGTTCGTGAGGGCTTTGAGCTTCAACTGGTTGTTGCAGAACCACTCGTCATTGACCCGGTTGCAATCGACTGGGGCCCCGATGGGAAGTTGTGGGTTGCGGAGATGGCTGATTATCCGTCTGGCATGGACAACAACGGCAAGCCTGGTGGGCGAATTCGATATCTGGAAGATAAAGATGGCGATGGCCAGTATGAGACATCCACGGTGCTGCTTCAGGATATTCCGTTTCCAACTGGCGTCATGGCGTGGGGTCAGGGAGTGTTGATCACGGCGGCCCCGGAGATCATCTACGCGGAAGACACAGACAACGATGGGACAGCCGATGTTCGCAAAACATTGTTCTCGGGCTTTCTCGAAGGCAATCAGCAACTGCGAGTCAACGGTCTTCGCTGGGGTTTGGACAACTGGGTGCATTGTGCCAGTGGCAGTCATCATCCCGGTTACGGAGCCGACAGTCAGATCCTTTCGCATGTGACCAATCAGAAAACAACGGTGGGAAGTCGCGATTTTCGGATTCGTCCCGATGAAGGATTAATTGATCCTCAAAGTGGTCCTTCGCAGTTCGGACGCAATCGAGATGCGTGGGGCAACTGGTTCGGCGAACAGAACAGCTATCCTCTGTGGCATTACGTGCTTGAAGATCCGTACATACGACGCAATCCGTTTTTTGCTCCGCCAGATCCTCGGCGGTTGATGACACCCTCCAATCCGCCAGTCTATGCGGCAGCGCCTCCAGAGAAACGATTTCACAGCTTTGAGCAATCAGGGCGATACACGTCAGCTTGTTCGGGGGTGGTGTATCTTGATGAGCTGCTGTTCGGGGCATCGGAAGAGGATGGCAGGTTAAGCCTCAATACCCAGCATGTCTTTACGTGTGAACCCTTTAGTAATCTCGTTCAGCACAACCTGTTGATTGATGATGGAGTTAGCTTTCGGCTGGAACGTGATCCAGCGGAAGTTGATGCAAAACACGACTTCTTTGCGTCCGAAGATCGTTGGTGCCGCCCTGTTATGGTGCGCACCGGTCCGGACGGAGCACTTTGGATTGTCGACATGTATCGCTACATGATTGAGCACCCTCACTGGCTGCCTAAAGAGGGGCAGGATGAACTTAGACCGTTCTTTCGATCCGGAGATGACCGAGGTCGAATCTATCGCGTCGTGCGGAAGGACGATGCGAAGTCGGATGTGATCGCGAAGGGCGTTGCTCAGCGATTTGATCGCCTGACGACACCGGAACTTGTTTCGGAACTGGAGAGTTCCAATGGCTGGCGACGCGATACGGCGCAGCGACTTCTTGTGGCAAGCGCTGATGATGCGGCTGTCGAGCTTTTGATTCAGATGGTGACGGAAGGCCAGCGTCCCACTGCCAGACTTCATGCGTTGTGTACGTTGGATGGACTTGGGAAGTTGACGCCGGAAATCCTTGCTACGGCTCTGAAGGACATTCATCCCGCAGTTCGACGCTGGGCCGTACGCTTGGCACCAACGTCTGGTCTGGAGCTTAAGGCCTTGATTTCATTGACCAACGATCCTGATGCCAAAGTACGGCTGGAGTTGGCCTGCGTTGCTGGTCGACCGGACGATAATGCGGCGGGAGCCATTTTAGGAGAGCTCCTGCTGCGCGATACTGATCCCTACATGCGAGCGGCTATCATGAGTTCACTCAATGCGGGCAACGTCAGTAACACCATTGATCGCTTTGGTGCAATTGTGCAGGCAGAGTCCCTTGAGCTGGAACCCCACGTGTCGCGTATCCCCGGATTTTCTGCCTCAGATCGCGACGAACTTACAGGCGCGCTGTTTGAGCAGGCCGCTTCGATGGCTGGTGACGACGATCTGGAACGGCTGCTGTTGCTGACAGTCGATGATTCGAACGATCGCCTGCAGGCATGGCAAATGAAGAGTCTGGCAAAGATGCTGGATCGACTGAAGGCTCGCAACTGGTCAATCGACGAACACATTCAGCAGGGGCAGGGCAGGGAATTGGTCGCTCAGGCATTTGTGATTGCGGGACGAATGGCGTCTGATTCCGCTGAGCATGAAATCCTTCGAGTAGCCGCAATCCCACTACTCTTGCGAGATCCCGCGCACACCGAGGATGTTGCGACGTTGCAGAATATGTTGACGCCGCAAACTCCCGCCGCAGTGCAAGTGGCTGCCATTCAGCATCTTGGAAGGCAGTCAAACAGTGCCGCCGCAGAGGTATTGCTCGCCGGATGGCCATCACATTCTCCTGCGATACGGGCACAGATTCTTTCCATTCTCTCGAGCCGTCCGGAGTGGGTCGTTCAGCTCCTGACGCAGATGGAGTCAGGGCAGGTTGCGGCGGCGGAGATTGATGCGTCCATGCGGCAGCGACTTTTGACGACTCGCGAACCTGCCATTCGTGAACGCCTGGAGAAGATCTTTGCCTCCGGTACTTCTGCCGATCGAAAGGCTGTGATGGAATCGTTCCAGCCGGCGCTAAAGCTTACGGGCGATGCTGTGCGGGGTGCGGCGGTTTTCAATAAGCGTTGTTCGACTTGTCATAAGCAGAACGGCGTTGGTTTTGAGGTCGGGCCCAATCTTGCTTCGTTGACCAATCGCACGCCCGAGTCACTGTTCACGGCGATTTTGGATCCCAGTGCCGCGGTCGAGGCCAAGTATCTCAACTTCGTCGCTGTCACTACATCTGGACGAAGCGTTATCGGTCTTCTGTCGACCGAAACAGGCAGCAGCCTGACTCTGGTTGCTGCAGAGGCTAAAACCGAGTCGATTCTCCGGAGCGATATTGAAGAACTTCGAAGCACAGGAAAATCACTGATGCCTGAAGGCCTCGAGAAAGACCTCTCGCATCAGGACCTGGCCGACGTGATTGAATACGTGAAAACACTGAAGAAGTAACTTTGTCTGTACGCACAGCATTATGTCAGGTTGTTGATCTGGTCATTTACCGCCGAGTTGCTGGCGACGGCTTTGAAGAGGGCGGTCAGCGTCATGGCGTCAGCAGGAACTTGTTGACAGTTTTGCTGACGTTATTCAGCGTAATGTATTTCAATACCGGTTATGCGGATTCCGAAATCGGGTGATTGAAACAGATTGCAGACCTGTCG
>CANHVD010000414.1 GCA_947463775.1 Planctomycetaceae bacterium
CCAGCCGGGCCAAAGGGCGCTCTTGAAGAGATTTGCAGCCGCTCATTTTCCGATGGTTGCTCAAAGTCGCATTGTGAAGGTTTTCGCGTTCGCAGGATTTCGTTAATCTCTGTCAGCTGAACGGTTGCCTGTTTGGCGTAAGCCTGCTTAAACACACCGTTGCCCGCCTCGATAGAACCTTTACCCGCCCGGAGACTCCTATGAATATCCGAACGCCTCTGCTGGCTTCACTTGCCAGCGCGTTCCTGTTGGTTATTGCTCCTGCCCTGTCGGCTGCCGAAGTCCCGGAAGGCTTCCGCCCGTTGTTTAATGGGAAGGATCTGACAGGATGGCACGGAATGCCTCACTTCGATCCTCGTGATCTGGCCAAGATGCCCGCCGATATGCGAGACAAGCAGATCGCGGAATGGACCAAAGACGCGAAAGACCATTGGACTGTCGAAAACGAAGAGCTCGTTAACGACGGCCACGGTGCGTACCTGACGACCGATGAAGAATTCACGGATTATGAATTCCTGATCGACTACAAGACTGTCGCTCTCGCCGACAGCGGGATTTATCTGAAAGCCAATCCTCAGGTTCAGATCTGGGACTATACAGAAGAAGCCAAGTTCAGCATTGGTGCGAACAAGGGAAGCGGCGGGCTGTGGAACAATAGTCCGGGAGCGGCTGGGAAAGATCCTTCTGAGCTGGCTGACAAAGCTTTCGGTGAATGGAACAGTTTCAAGATTCGCCAGATTGGTGCTCGCACCAGCGTATGGTTGAACGGCAAGCATGTCGTCGACAATGCGATCATGGAGAACTATTTTGATCGTCCTTCACCACTGTTTTTGAAGGGCCCGATCATGCTGCAGACGCACGGTGGAGAAATTCGCTGGAAGAATATCTTCATTCGCGAGATCCCCGCTGAAGAAGCCAATCGTATTCTGGCCGAAAGCCATGTCGACGGCTTTGAATCGAAGTTTAATGGGACTGATCTGACAGGCTGGGGCGGAGCCAACGACAACTATGAAGTTGTTGACGGTGCGATTCGCTGCAAGGCTGGCCATGGCGGCATCCTGCACACTACTGATGAGTACTCCAACTTTGTGGTACGTCTTGAATTTCAGGTTCCACCAGGCGGCAACAATGGCTTGGCGATTCGCACCGACGGCACTGGCGACCCAGCCTACGCCGCGATGTGCGAACTGCAGGTATTGGATTCTGAACATGAAAAGTATGCAAAGCTTGATGCTCGCCAGTATCACGGTTCAGCCTACGGCATGATTCCTGCCAAGCGAGGATTCCTGCGTCCGGCCGGTACCTGGAACTTCCAGGAAGTCACTGTTGACGGCAGCAAGATCAAGGTTGAAGTGAACGGCAACATCATTCTGGACGGTGACTTGTCCACCGTCACCGAATACATGGCCAATTCACCGCACCCAGGCAAGGATCGCAAGACTGGCTTCTTTGGATTCGCGGGCCACAACGATCCGGTTTCCTTCCGTAATGTCAGCATCAAGCGTCTGCCATAATCTGGCGGTGCTGATGGCTAAGAGTTTTGCGAAGCCCGGCTTTCTTCAAAGGCCGGGCTTTTTGTTTAGGCGTGGGCCTGTTGTTGAACGGCGTGTGGGAGTAATGCGTCATGATTCTATGTCGATCTGCTCTGGTTCTGTTCTGCTGTGCGTTGTTCCTGAGTCAGGCTGAAGCCGATGATCGACTGCTAACTCATCCGGTCTTTGAGCCCGTCCAGACCACTCCGATCTTTGAAGCGGCTCCCGGCCAGTGGGACGCAAAGATTCGTGAGCGCGGCTGGGTCATGAAGGACGGCGATGTCTGGAAGATGTGGTACACGGGCTACGATCCCGACAAGCAACCGCTGACCATGAAGCTGGGATATGCCACATCGAAGGATGGAATCACGTGGACTCGCCATCCGCAGAACCCGATCATCTCCGACTTCTGGGTCGAAGATATCATGGTTGTCCGTGACGATCAGAGATATCTCATGTTTGCCGAAGGGGCCGGTGATCAGGCTCAGTTGCTGGAATCCACTGACGGCATTCAATGGAAGAGACTCGGGACCATTGATGTCAGGCTCACTAATGGTCAGCCCATTTCAGCGGGACCTTATGGAACTCCCACAGCATGGTTTGAGAATGGTGTCTGGAATCTATTCTACGAACGACGTGATGCCGGGATTTGGTTAGCTCGATCAACCGACCTGAAAACCTGGACTAACGTTTCTGATGAGCCGATTATCAAGCCTGGCCCCGAGCCGTTCGATAGTCTGATGATTGCGATGAATCAGGTGATCAAAGTTAACGGGAAATACATTGCCGTGTTGCACGGTACAGGCAGCCCGGAGAAACCTCGCCAGTGGTGCACGACCCTTTTTGAATCAGACGACCTGATTCATTGGAAGAAGAGTGCTCACAATCCATTGCGACCGGTTGCGGAGAACAAGTCCAGCGGAGTGCTGGTGCAGAATGGCGCCGGCTGGCGACTCTACACAATGCACGACAAGGTTTTCGTGCACGAGCTGAAGTAAGGTCCAATATCAGATACTCATCGCCTCAATATCGATCCAGCCTGTCCAGGATTCGCCGGGCTGCAGAACCTGCAAGCCGGCATCAATTCCGCGTAGTTCGAGGTTGATCGCATTGGTCACGCAGGTATAGGGTTCCATGCAAACGGAACTACTCCACGGAGGAGTAAACACGACCAGTTCACGAAAGATCGACGGGCATCGCTGTTCCACTTTGACGCCGGCTGCTGGATCTGTGATGCGACAGGTCACGACGTTGTTCTCGGCTAAAACATCGGTGTAAATATCATCGACTTTCAGGCCCTTAAAGAGACAGCCCTGGTCCAGTCTGGCGTTTTCCGGCGGCACGGTCTTTTCACCAGAAGGCAGGCATTCTGTCAGCTTCCAGACTTTTGACGCCGGCACTGTCAGCAGGCATTGATCGGCTGATGAGTTAACAGAGAGCGGAACGCGAAAATACGCATGCGTTCCGAATCCCCACGGCATCGTTTGATTGCCCGGATTGAACACTCGAATTTCTGATCGCAGGCAACTGCCGATCACCTGATAACTCACATGAATCTCGGCATCCGTCGGCCAGCAATCGAGTCGATCCGGCGCGTCGATGCTGAGCCGAAAGGCTCCTGTAACTTTGTCGTCCGACTGCTGGATCACTCGCCACGGCCGATCAAGGCACAGACCATGAATGGCGTTTCCGGTGGAATCGTAGAGGACTCGGTCGGTCGGGATCAGATACTCTTTTCCGTTCCAGGAATAGCGGCCACCTTCTATGCGATTCGGATAGGGAAACAGCAGCGGATTCCCGTGATGCGTCTCGGGCTGTTTGCCATCCGCAAAATCATCAGTCGCCGCGAGCACATCGACTTCACGGCCGTCAGTGAGTCGAGCAAGGAATTGAAAACAGTTAAAGCCGCGATCAACGGCGATGCGAGCTGTCGAGCCGCTGTTGTGATCTTTGATGGTGACGATGTTCATGGGTGGGGATCTTTTGTGAAGCTTGATGAATTGGCCACGGCGTCAAAGAACGCAGTCGCCTGCGGCTTGCCATTAAACGAAGAGGTTAGGGCACTGCTGGCGTCGCATTGCTGCGAGGATTCCGAAGATAATAAAACCGACCATCTTCTGCACCGCCGACGAAATCCGGGATCCCGTTGTCATCGAAGTCAACCGTGGTCGGACTCACATCATGGCCTTCGATGTTCTTTTGAGCCAAAGTCCCTGCATTTTTCATGACCCAGCGTCCGTCTTTGTGATCGACCTGCTTCAGGAAGTCTGCATTTGCAGAATTCAGCAGCAGATCGAAGCGTCCGTCGCCATCCCAGTCGGTCACGCATAGCTTTCGTCGACCACTGCGGCCGGCGGTCCCGGGGTTCAGTCGAATGGGCTGCCCATCTTCCCCCACGAAAGCTCGTCGCGGCGATTTGAGAACGACCGCGTTGTCTCGTCGTTCTCGCTCGAAGAATGCCAGATAGCCTTCATGGTCCAGCATCACAAGATCCTGCAGTCCATCCTCATTGAAGTCGTGAACAACCGGAGTGGTTCTCCACTGAGTTAACAGGGCCTTCCCCTTCGGACGTAACCAGCCCCAGGCCAGTCGCGGCTGTTCAGAATCCCATTCCACATCCACGCTTTGGGCCGCGGCAAATATCGGCTCCTTGCGGCTCCCGATGTTCTTCAGCCACTGAACTTCGCTGAGGATCGAATTAAAAATGATATCCGGCAAATCATCGTGATCCCAGTCGGCAATACTCAATGTCGTATAGCCCCACTTCGCTTCGGCCGGTCCCTGGATACTTCCGTTCGGCCCCGCCATGATCCGAAAGTCTTTGCCGTCAACCTTCAGTCGCACGGGAGCCGCCCATGATGGCTGCTCAACCTTAGGGCCACTGAGATTCTCAAAGATCTCGATGTACCCAGCGGTGTTCCCCGACACAAGATCGGTATCCCCATCGCCATCCCAGTCAAAACCAACCGGAGTCGCCAGCGCGCCGCACTTCAGGGTATCCGCCTTCTGCTGGAAATACTGAGGAGCCTTAAGCTGCGGCGGACCTTGTTGAGACTTTGCCGAAACGTTCTCCACGAAGGCAACTCGACCATCTTCATCGCCGACGATTAAATCTTTGTCGCCGTCTTTGTCCCAGTCGAACGCGACCGGCACGATCATCTCCAGATCCATCGTCAGCGGGTGCTGTTGTTCCTTCTGCAGGCGAACACCAGCTGAGTAGACGGGCGAAGTTCGTGAACCGGTATTTTCGAACCATGTGAAGCCATCGAGGAATTCGCCGCAGATCAGATCGAGATCTCCGTCGTTGTCGAAGTCTTCGAAATTGGGAGACGGGCACCCGAACACGTTGAGCCGTTCTCCAGCCGCTTCGACAAAGAATGGTTGCTCGTAAGCGGGTTCTGCGTTGGATCCTTTATTGACGAAAACATAAACCCAGCCGTGCAGAGTTCCGTTGGTCCATTCGCCGCGTTCATTCCAGGCGTCGTCCCAGCCGTAGTAGCTCCAGTCTTCGATGCCAACAACCAAGTCCTGAACATCGTCGCCGTTGTAATCAACATAACGCCATTGATTGTGGCGAACCTTGGGGCCTTTGGGTTGTGTTCCCAGCGGCTTGTGAAAACTCGACTCAATGGGCAACTTCTGTTTCTTACCCAAGCCAGCGGTGGTGAAGTCAGAATATTCAAAACCGGGCGAGAGAACTCGCATGCCGCCATCAACATAACTGGGCATGACATAGTGGACCGTGCGACTCAGGAATCTGGCAGGTTCGAAAACCGGCATCTTGTGCGTGGCCGTGTCGCCCTGAGCATTCTCGAATAGCCAGACTCCGTTCGACGGTTTATCAGGGCAGGAGACGATCAGATCAAAATCGCCGTCACCATCGGCATCGCAGGGAACCGGCCAGGCCCACAATCCAACCCCCAGATCAACCGTCAGCTCAGGATTGTTGTAAGGCAGTTGGGTAAGGCCATCAGCCATAGGTTGGCCAGCGGAAGCATCGATGGGGAGCAGCAGAATTGACAGAATCAGAATCCGGATGCAGTCAAATCGTTTCACAGGAATTATCTCATCCAAAGTTTTTGCCGGGCGTCTCTTTCGTGAGAAGCCGACTTAGGGGGCTCTAAACTATCGTGGATCGCGGACTTTGCCGCGTTTGAGTGAACCGGAAGGCAGAATTCTTTGTCTTC
>CANHVD010000415.1 GCA_947463775.1 Planctomycetaceae bacterium
AAACCGTTGCTGGTCGCCGCAATGATCCTTAATGGCGCGCTGATTCTGAATCAGGAAGTTATCATCCCGGCCTTTGCAATTCCGCTACAGACACCGCGTGGCAGCGAGCTGGCTCAGGTCCAGACAGTCGACGCCGTTTATGACCACTCCAACCATCTGATGCATATCGATGGTGATCAGGTTCTGATCAAAGAACAAACTCTGATTGGTGCCGGCTTTCAGTTGCCTACGCCGCAGTTGTCGCGTCATTTCTTTGTGTTGAAGGCCGAGAAAGCTCGCTACGTCAGCGCAACGGACAAGTCACCAGCCGGCTGGCTACTACAGAATTTGATCGGTGTCTTTGACGAAAACATCCTGACCGAAGAAGGCCGGCAGCGAGTAATCCCGAGTCGCAATGGCAAAGACGTATTCATCGTGTCCGATGTCAGCTTCGATCAGTTGTATAATCGAGGACGTAATGTTCAGTTTTTGTCTTCGATCCAGTTGATTCAGAGACTTCGCAATCCAGCGACGGGGCCAATTCCGGTGCGGCGTCAAAGCATGGCTCTGCACTGCCGACTCACTCGACCAATCCTGTGCCTGATCAATATTGCGATTGCATTGCCGCTGGTGTTCAGAAAAGAATCACACAGTCTGATTACCAACATGGCGGTCTGTGCGGCCGTTCTGGGAGTCTTCTACGGACTCACAGAAGCCAGCTTTGCACTTGGCGGAACCGGACTGATTGCCGCTGATCTCGCCGCATGGATCCCTGTCGTTGTCACTGGCGTCGCCAGCGCGTGGACTTCGGGATTGGTGCAGACCTGACGGCGACGAAGGACTGAGAAGCTGTGATTGCGTGCAGCGCAGCCGGAGTCGTGAAAAGGCCTGTTGGCCACCGGGGTGAACCCGGTGGCGAAGAAAAAGAATCCTCAGGCCGCTAAACCAATTCTCGCATTGGTTCACGCAAATCAACAAGGAACTGAGGCCGTCCGGTTGGGTCCGACAACGTCGTGTTCATCACATCGATACCGAGGTTGTGATAAGCCGTGCCAATGATTTCCTGAACATGCACGGGACGAGAGGCTGCGTATTCGCCCAGTCGATTTGTAGAGCCAATGGCCTGACCGGTCCTCATTCCTCCACCCGCCATCAGAGCACAGCTGACCTGTGGCCAATGGTCGCGTCCGGCCCCGTCGTTGATACGTGGCGTACGGCCGAATTCGCCCCAGACCAGAATGGTGACATCATTCAGCATGCCGCGTTCTTCAAGATCCAGCACCAACGCGCTGACACCTTGATCGAGCTTTGATCCATGATCGCGCACGAGATCGAAGTTCTTCCCGTGGCTGTCCCAGCGTCCGTAAGAAAGAGTTACTGAACGAACGCCGGCTTCGACCAAACGACGAGCCATCAGGATCTGTTCATTACAGGTCGGTGCTCCGTCATACTGGAACTGATAAGGCTTACCGTCACCGTAGCGAGCGCGAACTTCGGCAGGCTCCTGAGAAATATCCAGGGCGGCAGCCAGACGATTTGAAGTCAGAACGCCAAACGCGGCTTCGGTGAACGAGTCAACTCCGGCCATCATGCCGGTCGCATCGGTCTGACGCTTAAGCTGATCGAGTCCCTTCAACAATGATCGACGATCGTCGAGGCGGTCCAGTGTGACGCCGTTTAGTGTCAGATCTTCCATCCCATTTCCGTTGGGTCGAAACGGCTGGTAAGCCGCTCCAAGGAAGCCGGCTGGACCTGGTTCTGACCAGGGCACATGCGAAGTTTTGTCGGCCAACGCAACTGACGCCGGGATTCCGGGATCACGAGGACCGTAGATCTTCCCGAGAACTGAACCGATTGCCGGGCGACCTCCGACAGATTCCATGCTGCGGCGATCCCATCCGGTCAAACACTGGAAACCATCATGTCCGCCGTCACACCCAACAACGGATCGCACGACGACCAGGCGATCCATGATGGCCGCCAACTTGGGAAAGCACTCACCAATTTGAATTCCGGGCACCGCCGTGTCGATCGGATTGAATTCGCCGCGGATCTCCCGCGGAGCCTCGGTCTTGATATCCCACATGTCCTGATGAGGAGGACCGCCACCAAGGAAAATATTGATGATCGATTTATTCGCGCCAGTCGCAGCAGTGCCAGCGACGGCTTCGGCTCGCATCAGATTTGCAAGATTGACGCCACCGGCTGCTCCCATGGAGAAGCCGCCGATTTTGAGGAAACCACGACGAGAAATTCCATCGCAGTATTTGGATGCACGTCCGAGAATATTCAACATGGCAAACTCCGGCGGTAAGGCGGGGGACCGGATCGTCATGATCACCTGTGGGGATGCTCATGACGGTAAAGGCGGGATTGGGGCGTGGAAAAAAGGTAAGGAGCCACGAGCCAACTGGCCCGGAGGGCAGTTCGCACTATTGGTTTCTGACCTCTTTTCCAGGACACTATAGGGACATCGACACAACGAACCTTGCGGACTTGAATGAATTTTCTGCGCCCACATATGAAGAGTGCGCTTCAAAATCGCTCGTGTCCAGCCCCGGTTCTTAGGTTTCCGGCAGATTGAGGTTAAAGAGAAGCTCCCTTGCCGTCAAGAAACGATCGATTTTTGACGGTAATAGGGGCACCTTCGAGAACGAGGAAAATTCCGGTGAACTTGTTTCCGAACGCGAACCGATTATCATGTGTCTCGCGAAACACTCTGTAACCTCAGATTTTGTTCGTGAGGAGAGATGGCAGAGTGGCCGAATGCGCATCATTGCTAATGATGTGACTCCAGAAATGGGGTCCGAGGGTTCGAATCCCTCTCTCTCCGCTTAAAAGCCCGCAGTTTACTGCGGGCTTTTTCGTTTTCCGCCCGCAGAAAACGGCCATTCGGCCCTGGGCCGCTCACCGGACTTGTTCGATCGAACAAAATAGCACCGTTTTTAAGGTTGCGCGGATTCTCCGGCCGTGGCGTGATCGCGATGACGTTTCGGGATGCGACTCAGAAACGAAACGTTCCAAACGCCTTTGCGGCGTCCGCTACGACACCCGGCTCGCAGTCGAATGGCCGTCGCTCTCAAGCCCTGAACGTTTTGGAAACCGCGAATCGTTCCAAAGTGCAGTTAAAACAACACTTGTCTGGACAACTATTTCAGGCGCGCCTATAGTCAGGACGAAAATCGATGATTGTTGCCTGCTTATGGTGCGTAGGCGACAGAAGTCCTCGTGTGATGCAACTGCTTTCAGAGAGACGATCATGTTCAACGACACTCCGCAGATGGTTAGTGAGACTGATGTTGTTGTGATTGGTGGTGGTCCAGCCGGTGCGACGGCCTCGACGCTGATCGCTCAGAAGGGCTACAAGGTTCAGTTGTTTGAGCGTGAAAAGTTTCCTCGGTTCCACATCGGGGAGTCCATGATTCCGGAAACCTACTGGGTTCTGGAGCGGCTCAACATGCTGCCGAAGATGCGAGCCAGCAATTTCGTTCACAAGCACAGTGTGCAGTTCGTGAGCTCGAATGGTCGCCAGTCGGCACCGTTTTATTTTTACGACAACAAGCCTCACGAGTGTTCGCAGACATGGCAGGTTGTGCGCAGCGAATTCGACCTGATGATGCTGAACAATGCTCGTGAGCACGGCGTGGTGGCTCATGAAGGTGTGCGAGTTCTTGACGTTCTGTTTGACGGTGACCGTGCAACGGGCATAAGAATCCAGGAGCCCGATGGCCAGGTGCGTCAAATCAACGCCAAGGTCGTTGTTGATGCCAGCGGTCAGAGCGGCCTGCTGATGAATCGTCTGAAGACGCGAGTCTGGGATCCTCAACTCAATAAAGGTGCTATCTGGACATATTGGGAAGGCGCCTACCGAGACACCGGACGCGATGAAGGAGCAACGGTTGTTTTACAGACAGAGAACAAACAGGGCTGGTTCTGGTACATCCCGCTGCATGACAACCGGGTGAGCGTGGGTGTCGTGGCTCCGTTTGATTATCTTTTCAAAGGTCGTGGTACCCACGAAGAAGTTTACAAGGAAGAAGTTGAGCGTTGCCCTGCGGTGCGTGATCGAGTGGCGAATGCGAAGCAGGTGACAGGACACTTCAAAACGCGAGATTATTCTTATCGCTCGACCAAGGTTGCTGGTGACGGGTACGTTCTGATCGGCGATGCCTTCGGGTTCCTGGATCCACTCTATTCATCCGGCCTGTTGCTGGCGTTGAAATCCGGCGAGATGGCCGCTGACGCCGTTGTTGAGGGCCTCCAGCTGAACGACGTTTCGGAAGCTCAACTGGGCAAGTGGGGTCCGGCCATCAACCAGGGAATTGACCGGATGAGACGTCTGGTCTGTGAATACTACGAAGGGTTCAATTTCGGCGGTTTCGTTCGCAATTTCCCGGACCTGCGTGGTAAAGTCACGGATCTGTTGATTGGCGATTTATTCACAGACAAGGTCGACGTCGTTTGGGAACCGATGGAGTCGCTCTATCCCGACGGGAAAGAGGCGCCAAAACCGTGGAACTCAGGCACTGACCCTTCCGTGTCTGAGGCAAAACATCACGAAATGGTATTTCCTGATGGTCATAAACCGTAGGCTGCTTAAATCGTTTTGCCTGCATTGATGCATCAATCAACACCGCTGTCGGAGACTATCGTTTCGACAGCGGTGTTTTTATTTGTCGGTCGGTTGATAAGAACCTGCGGGAGCTATTAACACAATGGCTGTGTTTCGTATCAATACAAATCCCAGCCAACGACAATTGCGTCAGTTTGGCCTGCTATGCGTGGTGCTGCTGCCACTGATCGCCTGGGTCTGGGGTGCGAGTGGCTCGATCATTCAGACAACAGCGATGATTGGAGCGGGCCTTGGCCTGCTGGGGATTTTTGCTCCTAAACTTCTGAAGCCCGTTTTTATCGGATTGGTTCTTGTTTCGTTTCCGATTGGGCTGATCGTCGGAGAACTAGTTCTGCTGATGATCTTTGTCGGCGTATTTCTTCCGATGGCATTGCTGTTTAGAATCATCGGACGTGATGCGCTGCAGCGTCGCATGTCGGTTCAGTCTGAGACTTTCTGGGTCCCCAGAAATGCACCAGCCACCGTTCGAAGATACTTTCAGCAATATTGAATACCTGAGTCTGACATCGCACTCGTCGATGCGGTGCTGGACAGCAGACCAAAATCTTTGATAGCAATACTCCTGTCGATTCCTGCGGAACACTGATATGGCCGACAATAACTCGCCCGAACCGTCTGACAAAGTGACCAAATTTGAACAGGCCGGAGAAGAACAGCCAATGGGCCTGCTGGCTGAGTTTTGGCTCTTTATCCGCGAAGAAAAGAAGTGGTGGCTCACACCGATCGTGCTCGTGCTGCTTCTGGCGGGCGTTGCGATTTTCCTAAGCGGTACTGGCGCGGCGCCGTTTATTTACACGCTGTTCTGATGGGTGGATTGTTGATCTGTTGTGAAGCAACGCAACAGGATAGAAGTCTCGGCACCAACACTTGCCAGTGTACCGTGGCCATCTCGCCAGTGAGTTGCTTTGTTTACAGTCGAATTGTGATGAGTTAGCCTGCTGGAAACAGTCCTGCAGCGGCCCTCCGGAAGAGAACTATTATGACTCCCGATGTTTTTCGACTTACCAACCAGACTCGACGGCATCTGCTGCAAACAGCGGGGTTGGGTATTGGCTCAATGGCTCTGCAGGCGTTGTTGGCGAAAGATAAACCGGAGGCTGCTGA
>CANHVD010000416.1 GCA_947463775.1 Planctomycetaceae bacterium
ACTCGTTCAGCTGCCGCGATACGTGCTGTCAATTCACGAGCAGCCGCGTCTACTTCCTGCTGAGCCCGTTCAACCGCAGTAAGTTTCTCGGCCGCGTCTCGTTCCGCGCGTTCTCGATCCGCGATCGCTCGTTCTGCAGCGAGTTTCTCGGCGGCCAGCTTTTCAGCGGCCAATCGTTCCAGTTGAGCTTTCTCGGCAGCAGCGAGGGCTGCCGCTTGTTGCTCTTCGAGTGCTCGACGAGCCGCTGCAAATTTTTCAGCCATCGCCTTTTCGGCAAGTTCGATCTCAGCCTTTGCTCGTTCAGCCGCAGCGACACGTTCAGCGGCAATGCGTTCTTCTTCGGCCTTGATTCGAGCGGCTTCTTCCGCAATCCGACGATCTTCCTCCGCCCTTAGCTTCGCGATGCGGTCTTCTTCAGCCTTGCGAGCTGCCTCTTCGGCAGCCCGTCGTTCGGCTTCAGCTTTCTCAGCGGCGATGCGTTCTTCTTCGGCTTTCTTACGAGCTGCCTCTTCAGCAGCCAGACGTTCAGCTTCCGCTTTCTCAGCGGCAATCCGTTCTTCTTCAGCCTTCTTGCGAGCCGCTTCTTCAGCAGCCAGACGTTCAGCTTCCGCCTTCTCCGCGGCGATGCGTTCTTCTTCGGCTTTCTTACGAGCCGCCTCTTCGGCTGCCAGTCGTTCAGCTTCCGCCTTCTCCGCGGCGATACGTTCTTCTTCGGCTTTCTTACGAGCCGCTTCTTCGGCTGCCAGTCGTTCAGCTTCCGCCTTCTCAGAGGCGATACGTTCTTCTTCAGCCTTCTTGCGAGCCGCTTCTTCGGCCGCCAGTCGTTCAGCTTCCGCCTTCTCAGCGGCGATACGTTCTTCTTCGGCTTTCTTACGCGCCGCTTCTTCAGCCGCCAGTCGTTCAGCCTCTGCTTTCTCAGCGGCGATGCGTTCTTCTTCGGCTTTCTTGCGAGCCGCTTCTTCAGCCGCCAGACGTTCGGCTTCTGCCTTCTCAGCCGCGATGCGTTCTTCCTCGACTTTCTTGCGAGCTGCTTCTTCGGCGGCGATTCGTTCGGCCTCGGCCTTTTCTTTGGCGAGACGTTCGTCTTCGACTTTCTTGCGAGCCGCTTCTTCAGCCGCCAGACGTTCAGCTTCCGCTTTTTCAGCGGCGATGCGATCTTCTTCGGCCTTCTTCCGAACCGCTTCTTCGGCGGCCAGACGTTCGGCCTCAGCTTTTTCTTTGGCGAGACGTTCGTCTTCGACTTTCTTACGAGCCGCTTCTTCAGCCGCCAGACGCTCAGCTTCCGCTTTCTCTTTCGCGATGCGTTCGTCTTCTGCCTTTTTGCGAACAGCCTCTTCTGCAGCCAATCGTTTCGCTTCTGCTTTTTCGCGAGCGATGCGCTCTTCTTCGGCCTTCTTTCGCTCGGCTTCTTCGGCGGCTTTACGTGCAGCTTCGATTTTCTCGAGGGCCACTCGCTCTTCTTCTTCGACTTTCTTGCGAGCCGCCTCTTCCGCGGCCGCTTTTTCAGCGGCGATGCGATCAAGTTCGGCCTGTTCGCGAGCTGCTTTCTCCCGAGCTTCTCTTTCCGCCTGTTCGATAATGGCACGTTCGGCCGCTGCTTTTTCTGCAGCCGCTTTTTCGATCGCTTCCCGTTCGGCAGCTCGCTGAGCAGCACGGATTGCCGCCGCTTTCTGGGCCGCATTAAGTTGAGGAGCTGGTGCCTTCGCCGCAGTGGCCTCAATGCTCGCTCCAGTAGAAACAGAAGTCGATTCTGGTGGCGAGGACTGCGGCCCGGAAGGCTTCTCTGATTTCGGTTCCTTCGAAGGGACCGCGACTTGCGGCGATTCCTTAGAACCGGACTTCGGCTTATCGCCTGATGGCTTCTGTGGCGCGGCAGGCTTCGAACTGACTTCAATGTCTGAATCATCAATAACGATATCTGAATCGGCAGCCGGTTCCGGAACTTTTGGAGACTTACTTGCCGGACCAGTTTTAGCGGTGGGCGCCTCTTTTCGTTTTGGTGGTTCTGCCGGTGCTACGGGACCGCAGTCGAAACCGGCGATCTCCGCAAAGTGCTGACGAAGGTCTCGCGGCGATGTCGGCTGAAACATCGTCGCGCCGAACTTTGTCGAGTAGATCTGTTTCTTGACGGCGTCCGCTTCTTCTGCAGCGAATACGGCCACGCAAGGTACTTTTAATGTGCGAGCGTACGCCTGAACTTTGGAATAAAGTTCCAGAACCGGAGCGGCATCAACATCCGCCATGAACAACAATCCATCCGGCGGCGTTTTGCCCTTCAGCTTCTCAAACGCGACGGAAGCATCCTCGACAAAGTTTAATGCGAACGAATATTGTTCGAAGTATTGCTTAAGCTTCTTTTCTCGCTTTCGTCCCGGTTCAACAACCATCAGATTGAAGGACTTCTTATCAGACTTTCCCCCTGAGGACGAACCTGATTTAGAACCTGCACTGCCTGAAGATGCGGAATTCTTCTTGACGGTGTCGCCGGTCGGCTCGCCCAGTTCCCCCAGCAAGGTGCGGAGATCTTTATTGACCTCGACATAAGACTGGTACCGCGATGATGGATTCAGTTCCATCATCGTCTTCACAATTCGATAGATGCCTTCGGGAAGTCCGGGCAGAACCTGCTTGAGCGGCCGCACGTTGGAGTAACGGCTCAACTGCAGTTTTTCTTCCCGATCGATAGTCCGCGACCATGGACCTTCGCCACAGAGCAATTCGTAATAGATCGAGCCAGCAAAGAAAATGTCACTGCGTGGATCGTTACGAGGAGCATTGGTGCCGCGTTCCAGCGTTGAATATTCCAACGCACGTTGAACATCATCGCTGGTGCCGGCCTGTGCTGCGTTCTCGGCGCCGGCGAGACCAAAGTCCACCAGCTTGGCGACTCCGGTGCTGCTCATCAGAACGTTGGTGAGTTTCAAGTCGCGATGAGAAGCTCCCATCTTCAACGCATATTCCAGACCCTGGCAGATCTGGTAGATACACCGAGTCGCCTCAAGTGGCGACAGCGTCTTGCGGATGTTCATGAAGTCGCGGAGATTTCCACCTTCAATGAACTCCATGGTGAAATAGTGAAATCGTCCTTCGTTGCCGATGTCCAGAATCGAGACAATATTGGGATGAATAAACTTCTGGCAGATTCGGGCTTCTCGCTCAAAACTGGCCACCGTCCGCGGATCATCGACCCAACGTTCGCGAAGCAGTTTGAGAGCCACGATGCTGTTATCATCCGTCGATGCAGCGCGGAAAACGCGAGCAAAGCTGCCGGATGCATTGCGATACAAAAGCTTGTATCGGCCGAGTACCAGCCCTTCGGTTTCACCCTTTTGAATTCGACCGCTCTGAAACGGCGTCAGGAGTTGCCGTCGCTCAAGCGTCTGCAGAATGGCATCGACAGAGGTCGAGTCGGAGATCTGGCCGGCGGCAGAATTCCAGTCCGCTGGGGACAGCAATCGCGAAGTCAGGAGAAATGACTTGAGAGCCTCTTTGGATTTAATCTGCGGCATCGACCGTATGTCATTCGGCTTGCGAGGGCGGAATTCTGCAGTGGACAGTTGAGACAGATTGAATCACCACAGAAGCCTCCCACGAATGCCGAACCTGCAGTGTCGCGAAAGCCACTCCGTAGGATCTCACGCATGACAGGACCGGCGTCGCTGACAATTCTCAATGCTGGAAGGGAGACTCCATCGGAATCGTACCACGTTGTGTACTGATGACAACGGAAACGTTCCTGTGAAACTTCAGGGAGACCAGTTTCCCCCGGGTGAATGTATAAACCCGCCAGAAACAAACGCCACGGATTTGTCGAGAGTTTTGGGACTCGGAGCGCGAACAAGTCCATACAACCCTACCTAACGAATTCTCCGCCATCTGTGCGTCGGAATATCCCGCCGGTCAGCACGTCGCAGAATGCACTTTGTGGGCTCTCGGGATGGAGGCTGGAATTGGCGGCTATGGCCCAAGATAGGGGCGGGCATCTGTACTTGTGAACACTTTCTTGTTGGGTGCGGGCGTGTTTGAAACATACTCAGGTTCAGTTGCTGGAGAATAGCTGAGGAAGGCATGGAGCGGCTCGGCGCGGTTGCCGTAGGACCCGTTGCTCTGCTGGGCAGTACGATTCGCAATCGACGCTTCGGGGAAAACTGTTACCGGAAGCAGTCATACATGATGGCCTTGGAGTTGTCGGACAGAGCGGCCGAATGTGCGGGTTTTCGTCGCTAATCCTCTGGGGGATGATTTGTTTGGGGCCTTGTTGCGATCCGGGGCAAAAGCTTCCTATTGCGGTGATCTCCGCGCCTGCGCTATGATGATCGGGTGAAGCTGAACAGTGAAATTCGGCACTCGGACGAGCACAGGGAGGGCAGGATGAACGGTGGAACCGCGCGAAGATCGTTAACGGCAGGTGAGATCGCCGAAATTCTTGACGCTGTAGTGCTCGGTGATCCCCTTCGCACCATCACGGGAGTTGATGTTGTCGATCGAGCATTGGAGAGCGACATAAGCTTCGTTGGCGATGCAAAGAATCTCCCTCGAGTAAAACAATCGAAGTGCAAAGTCATCGTCGCCCCGCTGGCGGTTAAGGATGAGTTGTCTGCTTACACGGATCGAACATTTCTGTTGGTCCCTGAAGCTGAAACAGCTCTCCTGTCGATCGCCGGAATCCTGCGTCCCCTGAGATCACGGCCGCGCATCGGCGTTTCCCCGCACGCAGTGGTCGACGCAACGGCTCAGATTGGTGCCAACACGAATATTCATCCGATGGCGGTCATTGGTCGCGATGTGGTCATTGGTCACAGTTGTGAAATTCAATCCGGTGTTGTCGTCGGCGATGGCTCAGTTGTTGGCGACAATGTAACGCTGCACGCGAATACGGTGTTGTACCACGATATTATCATTGGAAATCACGTCACCATTCATGCGGCCTGCGTGATTGGTGCCGACGGCTTTGGCTATCGCTTTGTAAACGGTGGTCATGAGCGATTGCCACATTATGGTACAGTGCGAATTTGTGATAACGTGGAGATCGGAGCTGGGACCACTATCGATCGTGCGAAGATTGGAGAGACAGTAATTGGCTCCGGGACTCGCATCGATAATCAGGTCATGATTGCTCACAACTGCCAGATTGGTCGACACAATCTGTTGGTGGGTCAGGTCGGCTTAGCCGGCTCCGTAACGACAGGCGATTTTGTGGTCTGCGCGGGGCAGGTTGGTATTGCCGACCACGTGCATCTTGGTGACGGTGCGATCATCGGAGCCAAGGCCGGGGTTCATCGTGACATGCCAGGCGGGCAGACTTATCTTGGTTCGCCTGCTGGTCCGGTGGCTGAGACGACTCGCCAATTGATGGCTCTCCGGCGACTTCCGGAGATCCGAGATACCGTCAAGAAAATGGAGAAAGAACTGGAAGGGCTTCGCCTTCGACTGCAGGATCCGGCTTCCGGATCGCGACCAGAACAGGTTGCAAAACCAGACATTAGGGACTCCGCAGCCGCGTAAGTTCCTGAATGGTGAGCCTGCGTTCGCTGGCGCGAACTTGTCACACCCTACAAAACGCAATGCAAAACCGAAGCTCAGTCTTCCGTCGATTCAAGCCGGAAGTTAATTCTGGACTGTCCGTTAGTGCCGACTTCAGTCGGCGGTGTTGTGCAATTGAAAACAGAATGCTGGCTGGAGCCAGCATTACAAGTTGAACGGCGATTCA
>CANHVD010000417.1 GCA_947463775.1 Planctomycetaceae bacterium
GTTTCGCGCAGGAGCCTGTGTTGGCAACCATGTCGCCGGCAATTCAATTCCCGTCGCTCGATAATCCTGATTCAGCAGTTCAACTGAGGGATGACAAAAGATGGGGCCTATAGAGGCATCAACTCCGGCAATGACGCGCTGAGCTTTCCCCAGGGAATACGCCAGGACCACCGCAGCCACATTGTCAGCTCGACACTGTTTCCACCAACGATTAATGTCTTCGAACACATATTCCTGAGCTGGCCAGCGATAGACTGGCAACCCAAACGTTGATTCAGTCACAAATGTATGGCACTTCACATGCTCAAACGGAGTGCATGTGCGGTCCGGTTCAATCTTGTAATCGCCACTAATGACCCAGATTTCGCCCTGGTACTCTACTCGCACCTGAGCCGACCCAAGAATGTGCCCGGCCGGATGGAGTGACACAGTGACTCCATTCATCAGCACTTTTTCGCCAAAGCCCACAGTATCAATATTTGCAGAGGGCCCAAGACGTGTCCGCAAAACTCGCCGACCTTCTTTTGCGGTGAGATACTTCGATGAACCAACTCGGGCATGATCGCCATGAGCATGTGTGATCACTGCTTTGGAGACTCGCCGCACCGGGTCGATGTAGAAATCGCCCACTTCGCAGTACAGCCCGGCCGGAGTTTCCTGAATCAGTGATTTCATGAGATCATTCGAAGGAGTGCAGGAGCGTCTGAGCCATAGCGTGGACTAATTGTGCGGAGATTGCATTGATAACTTGCCGAAACGCAATTGTAGGTTGGACATTCTTGTCCGACCATGAATCGACGGGCAAGAATGCCCATCCTACCCGCAAGTCAGGCCTTGCTGATTCAGTACGTTAGCGATCAGCCACAATTGTCGTTGCCCGACTTCTCTGTCGCCTTCGGCTTGCCGTTCAACGAGAACATTGAAGACCCGACTAAATCATCGGACCACGATCGCGACACGGTTCCCCAAAGCACAACGATCAAACCACCAACAAAAAAACACTGCCGGAAAGTTATTCCGGCAGTGCTGCAGAGTTCAACGGACTGAGTCCGACTTGTCAATCTGATCGACTCAGGCTACGCCCAAATCTTCCATGGCTTCTGCTGGCTCCGGCACATCTTCGATGACAGGAAGCGGCATATCGTCTTCCATGTCGACGAAGCCCTTCAGATGGATAGCTCGGGTATGATGCTGAAGTTTCTTCAGCGCCTTGCTTTCGATCTGACGAATTCGTTCGCGAGTCACCTTGAAGATACGACCGGTCTCTTCCAGCGTGTAGCTGTAACCGTCACCCAAACCGTAACGCAACTTGATAATTTCGCGTTCGCGGTAGGTCAGACTCTTAAGAACATGGTCAATCTTGTCACGCAGCATCTGCTTGGCGGCTGATTCCGCCGGGCTGCTTTCGTGGCTGTCTTCCAGGAACTCACCGAAGCTGCTGTCTTCGCTTTCGCCGACTGGAGTATCCAAACTGATTGGATGCTTCCAGGTCTTCATGATGCGCTCGGTTTCCTCGATGCTCATGCCGACCGCTTCGGCCAGTTCTTCGTTGCTTGGCTCACGTCCCGTGGCCTGACGAATTTCTTCAGCCTTGGCCTTAAGCATTGAGATGCTCTGGAACATGTGCACCGGAATACGAATCGTACGAGCATGGTCGGCGACAGCACGAGTAATCGCCTGACGAATCCACCATGTGGCGTAGGTCGAGAACTTATAGCCGCGACGATATTCGTACTTCTCGACGCCACGCATCAGGCCGGCATTGCCTTCCTGAATCAGGTCGAGGAAGCTCAAGCCGCGGTTTCGGTACTTCTTCGCGATCGAAACGACTAGTCGCAGGTTACCGCCAGACAGTTTCTGCTTGGCATCTGTCCAACCATCCAGACGCTTCTTGATTTCCCGGCAGCGACGCAGGAACTGGTCCGGAGTTTCGAGCAGCATCTGCACGTACTCTTCCAATTCGCGTTCCAGAGCATGTCGTTCGGTATCAGCCGTTCGCATGCCACGCAGGCAGGAGATTTCATCCTGCAACTGTTCAATGCGTTCGCCGATCTGCAGCATCCGCTTCAGAACCGGCTGAAGGCGATGAGTTCGCACGCTCAGTTCTTCACAAAGGCTGCACATTTTTCGTCGACGAATGGTGATCACTTCGCCCAGAGTCGTTTTCTCTTTTGACCCATCGGCCAGCGTTCGCCACCGCAGGAACTCTGCCTTATTCAACTCCATCAGATGACGAAGCGTACGAAGATTCAACTCCATACGACCTTCGATCTGCTCTTTACGGACATCTTCGGTTTCAGATGTTCGCAGAGTTCGCTCGAAAGGCAATTCGCCGCGACGAACCTTTTCGATCGTCTCGACAGCAATGTTCAATGCGAAGTCTGACTCGAGCATATGCCGACGCATACGCTTGCGAGTGATTTCGATCTGCTTGGCAAGAAAGATTTCTCGATCACGTGTCAGCAGCGGGATGTTCCCCATCTGGCTGAGATACATTCTGATCGGGTCACGAGATGACAACGCTGATGTCTCAGGCCCCAGAAGCGCGCGAGCGGCTTTCTCTGCCTGAGCTTGTTTGACCTCTTCCTCGACCGGTGGTGGTTCGAGGTTGATATCCGGGTCTTCGATAAAGTCGAGCCCAGCGTCGTCCAGAGAGATGATCAGCGAATCGACCATCAGCGGATCGCCGCCTTCGTCAGGCAGCCAGGCATGCGCCTGCTGTACCGTGACAAATCCTCGCTCTTTTCCCTGCTTGATGATCGCCTTCAATCCAGCATCCAGACGATACACGCGATTCCCCTTTTCAGAGTTCCACCATTTGTCACAACGCGTGTCGCCGACAAACAATGGCGGAGCATTCCGCTCCCGGTTTTAACGAGTGTCCGTGCCTCCGTGGTGAGACACACGCATCGTCAGCACACCGCTGACGCGCCCTGCCAGTTCGACTCCTGCTCAGATATGAGCGACCGGCTGTTTCAGCAAACCAGCATACCCATGAATCTGAAAAATCAATCGACCGTCAGGCCAAAAAAACAAGGATCAGCAGATCCGTCTCGAAGTCAGTTACACCAACTTCCGGAATTCAACTGAAACTCCCAATTCCAAACACCACTCACTTGAGTCCAATCTGCGGATTATTCGCGTCCAGACCGCCTCACGTCAACGTTCTGGGCCGATAGTTTGTTGTCTTTCTTTAACAGTGTCTCATGTTTTTCTCGAATCACCCTTCGCCAGATTCACAAAATTCCAGGCCATTTCTCAGCCTCGACCAAACAAATCTGCCGCAGAGGAACGCTTTTCATTAGACTGCAGCCTCGCAGATTGAATGCATCCTTGTTTCATTTCAACATCTCCTTTCGCCTGACTGTTCATGGCCTCGCCGAATAACAAATCGAAATCTTCCAAAGACTCCAGCGGTCCAGAACGCCAGATCGTGTGCAGCAATCGCAGAGCTCGCCACGAATACGATGTGCTGGATGAGATCGACTGCGGCATCGTGCTGACGGGCAGCGAAGTCAAAAGCATTCGTAACAACAAGATCACAATCGAAGAAGCTTACGCCCGCGTCGATGACCACGAAGTCTGGCTCGTTGATTGCGATATCGCCGAATACGCTCAGGCCAGTATCTACAACCATGCCCGCCAGCGAAAAAGAAAGCTGCTGCTGAATCGACGCGAAATTCGCAAGTATGTCGAAGCCGCTGAAAGTGATGGACAAACACTCATACCCCTGGCGGTGTTCTTTCAGCGCGGGCTGGTGAAGATCCGGCTGGGGTTGTGCAAAGGCCGCAAGCTTCACGATAAACGTCAGAAGCTGAAAGAACAGGACGCTCGAAAAGAAATGCGCGAAGCCAAAGCTCGTAAGTGATCCGCTTTCTACGAGCGATCACTCATCTGCTGCCGTCGACACTCATAGAGCACAATGCCAGCCGCGACGGCCGCGTTTAGTGACGCAACCCCGCCCAGCATTGGAATGGCAACCGGAGCGTTTGCCTCAGCCAATAGTTCCGGAGCAATTCCCGCAGATTCAGAACCAACAATCATCGCCTGAGCCCCGCGCATGTCGCAGTTCCAAAGCAGACTGTCAGACTTCTCCGAGGCGGCCAACACGTTCACGCCGTGCGTCTTCAACTCGCGCAGTGCCTCAAGCAGTTCGGGAACTCGATAAATCGAAAGATGATTGACCGCTCCAGAAGAAGCTCGCGCGACATGCGGGGTCACCGACACCTGAGCCCGCTCACCGATGATCACGCCATCCACCTGTGACGCATCGCAGCATCGAAGAATGGCTCCAAAATTGTGAGCATCCTGGAGACGATCACAGACAACAAACAGCGGCGGCAGATTACGCCCACCAGCGGATCGTTCTTCGGCTGTTTGTCGGAGCAGTTGCTGCAGATCTTCGAACGTGCCGCAGGGGAATTCGCCCATCCGAGCCAGAAAGCCCTGATGCTCTTCCGTGCGACATAATTCTGTGAGCCGAGAACCTGGTAGCTCCTGAAGTCGCAGCCGAACCGCTGAAGCCAGCCGGCCAGCCTCATCAATGATCTCACGAGGCAAATCTTCGTCCAGGAGCAGCTCAACAACGGGCCAGCGGCCTGCTGTGAGGGTTTCCATGACGGCGTAACGCCCCCATAACCAGCTTCTTTGGTGACTTGCGGCGAGACTGCGGGACGTCTTTTTCTGTGAACTTCGGCTCATTTCCGGAGTCTAATGGCCAGAGGTCCGTGTGTGCCAGCGCCTTCCGGGAATCCTGCCTCATCAGACGGGAATCCTCAAATCATGGCATTTCTTCGACTCCACATCTCTGCGAGAATCCAGCGCGAAGCGGTCGATTCGAAGAATCTGGCAAGTCACACCAAAGGAACTCCCCTTGGTTCACTGCTCGAAATTCCTTATCGTCCGCATCAAATTCCTGAAACTCTTAGTTCTCGAGGTTCCAGTGGTCGCAGGACCGCTGACGATTCCATGAAACGCACTCTGCTTAAATCAAAGATTCACCGAGCCACCGTGACCGACGCCAGCTTGCATTACGAAGGCAGCGTGACGATCGATCCTCAACTCATGGAAGCCGCCGACATTGTCGAATGGGAACAGGTTGACGTTCTCGATATTAATAATGGCAACCGCCTGACGACCTACGCGATCAGTGGTGAACCCGGCTCCGGAGTCATCTGCCTCAACGGGGCCGCCGCGAGGCTGGTCCTGATCGGTGACCTCGTCATCATCTGCAGCTATGCTCAGTATTCAGAAGAAGAGCAGCGCAAGCACGTTCCGAAGGTTGTGCGAGTCGACAAGAACAATCACATGATTGCGTCCTGAAGTATTCCGACCGTGAACAATCGGCCCCATCACTCCCATAATTCACATCACTCCCATCGCCACCCCTATTCCGAATCGAAATCCGTAAACGGCAAAGTCGGTGAACTTCGTTCCGCCATTCCTTCTTTGAAATGGCGACGACACACGGAGACATAGCTTTCGTTGCCGCCGACTTTGATCTGTTCTCCCGATCGAAGCGGCTTCCCGTCGCCATCAATCCGCAGCACCATCGTCGCCTTACGGCCACAGTGGCACACGGTTTTGATTTCCGACAAGACATCGGCCCACGCCAACAGGTACTGACTGCCTTCGAAGAGCTGTCCCTGGAAATCGGTTCGAAGTCCGTACGCCAGCACCGGGATTCCTTCCAGA
>CANHVD010000418.1 GCA_947463775.1 Planctomycetaceae bacterium
CACGGGAACTCGACCGCCCGCAATGCGAGGCGTGGCTTTCATGCCGAAGATCTCCTGAATTCGGACGGCCAACACCGGCGGACGACCTTCTTCGTAAGTCAGACGCATGCGACTGCCGGTTGGCACAGTAATTCGCTCCGGGGCTTCTCGCTCAATCGTTTGCACCAAAGCGTAATCCATCTTCGACTGCAACGTCGACAACCACGGCGCGGACTTGAGATCGGCGAACGAGCGGCGACCATGACATAACTCGCGCAGAACTTCCAGCATCGTCGAATCATCAAACGCCGGCAGAGGCAGATCGGGCATCCATTGTTTCAGGCAGCGAACGCGAGCCAGAAAATTTGAGAATGCATCGTCGTCGGCCGGGATCACGGACTCCAGTTGTCCTTTCGCCGCGTCAAACAAGACTTCGGCGGCCGCCTCGCGATCGGTAATGGCGGTTGGAGATTCGTCCAGAATCAAATCGGCAAAGGCAACTCGTCGGCGAGCCACCACTTGTTTCTGAGTCGGATGAAAGAACAATTCTTCGCCACTTCGAACCTGATCCTGCGGCAACCATTCGCGTTGCACTTCGGAAGCTTGCCGGACTGTGGCTTCGATGCCCGCTCCGTCAATGTCGACACAAAGAAACAGCGGAGACTTCTGCACGGCCGATTTTGGCCCCAGCTTGACCCCTCGACCTCCAACCATCAGACCTTTGTCGCTCGTGACATCGCGTCGTCGTGCAACTCGGTCCGGAAATCCCGCGACGAGTGCTCGCAGCAGAACTTCGTCGGAAGCGTCTTCACCCATACTTGAAGCAGCACCGGCACGAGCCAACTGGCGATCGCATTCGCCGTGAAGTGAGGAGCCAAGTTGCCTGGCCACCTGAGTCAACGTGCGAACGGCGTTGCGATTGATTTCACCACATGGAGAATTCGTCTGCCCGGTATTCAGAAAGTCCTCCACGGCGTGCAATCGATCCAGCACGTCGGATCGTGAACGATGGATGCTTGTTGTCCGCATCCCGCCGCCCTGATTTCCAGCACCGCGAGAATTACGATCCGCCGCCGGGCCACGCAGGAATGGATCGCGTTCCGACAGCATCGCCGCCATCAGAGCTGCTCGATCCGGTTGGCCCAGCCGAAACGCTTCGACCAGCAAGCGGCCAATGCGAGGAGCCACGGGAAGCTGGACGATCATTTGCCCCAGCGATGTAATGCCTGATTCATCGATCGCGCCGAGCAAACGCAGCAGCTTCACGGCATGATCAATGGATTCTGCGGGCGGAGATTCGAACCACGGAAACGCCGCAATATCCGTTTCGCCCCACGCGAACAGCCGCAGCACAGCCGAAGAAAGATCAACGCGATGCAACTCGGCCGCATCGAAATCCGGGCGACGGCGTTGAGCCGACTCTTCCCACAATCGCAGACAGACCCCCGGCTGAGTACGCCCAGCTCGCCCGGCCCGCTGATCGGTTGAGGCCTTGGAAATGGGGGTGAGTTCGAGTCGATCGAGTCCCACATCCGCATCGAAGTTCATCTGCCGCGCGAGACCGGTGTCGACGACGGCCGTCACTCCTTCAATCGTCACGGATGTCTCAGCGACGTTGGTCGACAGAACAATCTTGCGACGATCACATGGCGAGAGAACTCGATCCTGTTCCTCGGGAGTCATGTCACCAAAGAGCGGCAACACCTCCAGATTGTGCCGACGCGAGAGCGATTCAAGTTCCGTGCGAGTCTTCATGATCTCGCCGACGCCGGGAAGGAAGACAAGCACATCGCCGGTCGTTTGCTGCAGCACTGTTTCGATACCGCGAGTCGCCAGGTCTGTCATATGCTGACGTTCGCCCGCACGCAAATCTCCGGGGCGAAGATAGTCGATGCGAACCGGATGCAGTCGGCCTTCGCTTTCGACGATCGGACAATCGCCGAGATACTTCGCGATCGCTGTCGGATCCAAAGTCGCCGACATGACTACGATGCGAAGTTCAGGCCGCACGGTCTGTTGAACTCGCCGAACCATGGCCAGAGCAAGATCGCTGTCGAGCCGTCGTTCGTGGAATTCATCGAAGACGACAATCTCGATGTCTTCCAGAAACGGGTCATCCTGTAATCGTCGCAACAGGACGCCTTCGGTCACGACCAGAATGCGAGTGTCCCGGCTGACGGATTCTTCGAAGCGAACTCGATAACCCACCGTCTGGCCAACTCGTTCGCCGCATTCAAACGCCATTCGCCGTGCGGCCGTGCGCGCGGCGATCCGGCGAGGTTCCAGCATCACGATCTGGCCGCCGGTTTTTCCAGCCGTTTTGCTGCCCGCCAGTCCCGCAGCCAGCAAAGCCGGGGGAACTCGAGTCGTCTTGCCGGCCCCCGCTGGTGCTCGCAAAACAACGCAATTGGACGTCTTCAACGCGGCCACAAGTTCCGGCAGGACGACATCAATGGGCAGGGACACGGTCATTTTGACAACAAATCAGCGTGAGAATCGGCGATCAGACGACACCAGGGAGGCGGATGATGCGGGTTGTGAGTTCCGGACGCAAGTGGAGGCGGCGAAAGGGTTTTCGGTCCGAGGTTTTCAGCGGCTCAGGGGCCATCAAGGTCGGAATTTTCCGACACCGGCGGTGATCAGTTGTCATACCTAGGGTAATTCCGGCAACAGAAGTTGATTTTGAGAGGGGTATCCGGACAATGGCCAGACAAAATCTCTCGGCCGCTCGGTCTTCAAAAACCTGCGTCCCGAATGAATGGTATGTCAAATCATTTGGGACTGTTCAACGGTTCTGCCCATGAAGCTTCCTCATCATTGTGCAAAGAATTTCATGGCGACCAGTGCTACGCGGGAGTTTACGTTGACCACCAGCAGAATGATTAGCCTCAATCGTGGTCTTCAGATCTTTGCAGTGATCGCTGCCTGCGAGTTGCTGACGGTTCACGCGGTCCTGGCCGCAGATGAGCTCAAACCTGCGGCCGCTGCAGTTGTCTCGGATGGAGTTGTGCGTGAGTCACCAACGCTTGCATCGCCGCAGCTATCGACGCCTGCGACCCCGCCGACTGATGGTTCAACTCCGATGCCAATGCCTGGGCAGCCTACGCCCGGCACAGAATCAAAGCCAGCAGACGCATCAGCAAATGCGGCCGTGAAACGTCCCACGGCCGACAAATTCGTGCCGCAGCCAATCGATACGGAGATTCGCAAAAACCCCGAAGGTAAAGTTACTTTCAACATCAAGGGGCAGCCATGGGAGCCAGTCCTGCAATGGCTGTCTGATGCGTCAGCACTGTCGCTCGACTGGCAGGAGCTTCCGGGCGATTCGCTCAATCTGATCACGACGCGCGAATACACCATGGAGGAAGCTCGCGATCTGATCAACCGGCATTTGCTCAGTCGTGGTTTCACGATGATCGTGACCGGCGAAGTCATGTCGATCATCAAAGTCAAAGAACTCAATCCCGCGATGGTTCAGCGAGTCACTCCGGAGATGCTGGCCAAGTTGCCGGATCACACAATGTGCAAAGTCTCGTTTGATCTGGACTGGCTGATTGCTGATGAGGCCGTCGAAGAACTCAAGCCGATGCTCAGCTCCGCCGGACAAATTCATAAGCTCAGCCGCACCAATCGTCTGGAAGTCATCGACACCGCGATCAGCCTGCGACAACTGTGGGAGTTGATCGAATCGGAACAATCCAAGGATGGCGAAGAACAACTGGTTCGAGCATTTCATCTCCAGAATCGGCGAGCGGATGACGTCATCAAGATGCTTCGTGAATTGCTGAAACTGCAGGGGCCGGGAGGCGACGCTGCTGGTGGTGGAGGCGGTGGTGGTGGAATGGATCCCAACATGATGATGCAGATGATGCAGCAAATGCAGCAGCAGATGCAACAGGCGGCCGCCCAGGCCGGTGCCGCGGGCGGAGCAGCAGGCACCAAAGCCAAAGTGGAAACTCGGTTGGTCCTGAATCAGAAAGAGAACATGATTCTGGCTCAGGCCGCGCCTGACCAGATGGCCATCATTGAAAAGGCCATAGAACAAATCGATGTTGTCAGCGGCCGTGAAGGCAGTTTGCTGGACAACATTAATCGGATGAAGATCTACCGGCTGGAATCCATCGATCCCCAGACCCTGGCAGACCTGCTGCAGCAACTCGGCGATCTGGATCCCGCAACAGTCCTGAAGGTCGACAAGCAGAAACGATCGATCATTGCCTGGGCCACGTTAGCCGATCATCTCACGATTACTTCTTTGGTCGAAAAGCTGGATCAGTCGTCACGGAAGATCGAAGTGATTCCATTGCGACGGCTGGACGCAGAATATGTCGCCGGCACGATTCGTCTGCTGATGGGCAAGGAAGAGGAGAAAGAAGAGAACCCGATGTCGCGGCGCTTCGGGTTCTTTGACTTCGGCGGGATGAATAATCAGCAGTCTGTCAAAGAGCCGTCGTTTAAAGTCGAAGCCGACACCGAAAATAATCGTCTGTTGGTCAACGCGAATAACATCGAGATGGATGAGATCCAGGATCTGCTGATCAAGCTGGGAGAACTTCCTGATCCAAATGCAGCCAATGATGGGGTTCGTGTTTTCGATCTGAACCCGGACGAAGATCTGAACGACTTCCGAGAACGTCTGCAGCGATATTGGCGACGCGGGAATGCTATTGAGTTTGATCTTCCTCCACAGGAGCCGAAGGACGAAACACAGCCTGATGAATCGAGTGAAAAATCCGAATCCGGAAAGCGGATGCTGAAGGACGGCGATGCCGAGAAGGCAGAGCCTCAGCGAACGGAGAAAAATAAACGCCAGATCAACATATCGACGACCGCCGTTGATTCACATCGGCAACCAGATCCATCACGCGTGCGAGTGTGGCATCGAGGAAAGACCACGGTTGCTGCGGAGGAGTCGCTCCAACCGAAGAAGGACAGTCGACCGGGAGCAGATCTTGATCGCCTGTTGGAAGCTCACCGTGCAGATCAACAAAAGACGACCGTCGATAAATCCGCGTTCCTGACGGGTTTGACAGACGAAGAAGCTGCATCGCCGGAACGCGATGAAGCTGGCACGAAGTTAACACCCGAAGACAATAGTCCGGCGAATGATGAGCAGACAAAATCCTCCGATGACACAGCACCAGGCAAAAAATCTGAGCCGCGAATTAGCCGCGAACTGATTGAAAAGCTGCGAAAACAATTGGATGCCGCGCCAAAAGAGGATGTAACACAGCAAGAAAACGCAGGTCCCGAGTCTGAAATGCCGGCGACACAGCCTAATGCGGTACCGGCCGTCGAAGATGGCTCCCCGGTGAAAATTTCCGTGACTCCCGATGGCAAATTAATAGTCAGCAGCAAGGATCCGCAGGCGCTGGCGGAGATGGAAGATTTGATCTCACAGATCGCCGCACCTCGCCGCAGTTTCAAAGTGTTTCGACTGGAGTACGCGACACCGTCGTGGGTAACTCTCAATCTGAAAGACTTCTTTAAGACCGACGAAGAAACGAAGAGCACTCTGGAATACAGCCCGTATTGGGGCATCATGCCGTCAGAGAAGAAAGTCAAAGGCAATCGCACATTGTCGAAGCGTCGTCAGCCGCAGTTTATCTCCGACAATTTCACCAGCACGATTCTGGTGCGCGATGCTGACGCGAAGCAGCTGCAGACGATTGAAGATTTGATCAAGATCTATGACGTGCCGGAACCG
>CANHVD010000419.1 GCA_947463775.1 Planctomycetaceae bacterium
AGCGGTCTTCACGGTTCGGGGTGATGAAGTTCACATCCTGACGATCCGCCGCGGTGCTCAGCAGGAACTGAGTGACCAGGACATCTCGTGAGGCGCCTGCCGGGCTGAGGTGTCGTATTGAAACGAGGTCAATGAAATCTCAGGGCACGGAATGCACGGGGCCAGCCATTTACCAATCGACTCGGTGTCGTTGGTTCGATGCCTTGGGTCAAGGCTGACATGGGTTTTGACGGCATTCGGGACTTAAAGATCACGAGAAGGCTTGGCGATGGCTCGGGCGAATCGGTGGGAGGTTTTGGCGGACGGGGAGATTCAGGTCGTGCATTGCATCAATTTGCGGAATTTCCGCAAGTGGTTTCGTTCGAGCGTTGGTCGACCGAAGTCTATGTCTACCCACGCCGATCCCCGCGGCCACAACCGCGCGATCAGTATCAGCTCATCAAGACGCCTGTTTGCCGGCGACTGAGGTTCGGGCTCACGCGGCGCGATGGCGACTGATGTGTACCTTTTGTTTTTTGTTGGCTGGCATAGATGGCCCTATTACCAGCCCAATTACCACGCCTGTTACCACTATTACCGACCAACGTTGATGAGGTGAGACGAAATGTGTGATGAAACGATGCCTAAAGACGCCGTTTGCCATGTTTGCGGAAAGCCTATGCAAATCATTGATGTGTCTGCGATGGCAGCATCCATGGGTCTTAGTGTTCCAGAGCGTTCAGTATCTATTGAGTGCTGTGGATTTGAACAGACTCTTGATGACCCAGAACAAGCACAACAACTGTTAAGAGCTTTGACCACATACCATAGAGAACAACAAGCAAATGATAGTGCTCAAAAAAACGCCGATTGAGAATTCGATAAAAAACAGCTCGCAGCACTGGTGCAGTTTCTAATTTGGTTGGAATGGAGCGTTTCACAATTCGCTATCAGAGGAGCACGGGGCCAGCCATCTATCATTGACGTGGTTTCGTCGGTGTTACACCTTGGGTCAAGGCTGACTTAATGAGGATAAACGATTCTGGGGGTGCATAGGCCATGACCGAGCAATACACGTCAAGTCTTGCAGACATGCCGCTGCTGCCCGAAGATTTGCGGGGAGAATGTCTTCCTGAGGGCTGAGTAGACTCTGGAATCGTCAGATAAATGCCATGATGGAACAAATACGCTCGAGCCTTGGAGTACGGACCGACGGGAAATGCGGAAACACGTTTACGAACCAATTTCGGAAGCGGCGCAGTCGCCATGAAAAACCATTTCTCGCCTAAACGAACGGAAGGCAGGCGGATGCCCCAACCCAGGAAAACTCAGCCCCTCGATGAACAGTCGACGTTACTCGCGATTACTGCACACGAAAACTTTTGTCGCGACGGACACTCCAGCGTTCCGTGTGATCAAGGCCAACGACGCTGTTCCTCCCGTAGACGAGTACTCGAATCTCAGATGTATCTCGGTCAGCGCGGTGAATTCGTAAGCTCTCGTCCCTGCAATCGTTTCAATTCCTCAAGCAAGGCTGAGACATCCAGCGATAATGATTCCAATTGAATCCGTGCGTCGGTGATGTTGCCGGCTCGTGCCAGAGCTTCGATGGCGGTGGCGGTTGCGAAGGGTCGGTCAACCATAAAGGAGCTAACGGTTCCCTTCAATGAATGAGCAAGCTGTTGAGTCTGCAAGAGATTTCCTGAATCCATGGCTCTATGCATCTCAGCAATCAGGTGAGATGAATTCGATTGCAGCAAAGTTGTCAGATTTCTTAGAACCGCCAGATCACCATTCACTGAACTCACCAAGGCGGTCAGATCGATTTTCTGTGCATTTGACGGGGCCTGTTCGGAAACCTGAACGGCTGCCGACGTTAGCCCCTGACCTTTGTTGAGCCACTCTCCAACAATCTGAATGAGCATATCTTTTTCAATGGGTTTCGACACGAAGTCATCGCAGCCCGCCGCGCAACAGCGTTTCCGATCTTCCATCAGAGCATGCGCTGTAAGTGCCAGAATCGGCTTCGTGAAACCGGACTCTCTAAGACGACTTGTTGCCGCGTAACCGTCAAGAACCGGCATCTGCATGTCCATCAGAATAAGGTCATAGCCTCGACTGTCGGTGGCAGATGAATTCTGTTCCGTCTCGACTTTGATCAGGGCATCCAATCCGTTTTCCACGGTATCCACCTGGGCTCCCGCAGTCTTCAAAATCGTTGCGAACAGAAACTGATTGACAGGATTGTCTTCGGCAAGAAGGATTCGCCCTTCAATCTTTCTTCCCTGAGTTGCAGAAGCTCGCGGTCGTGGAACTTCCATCAGGGATACGGAGCTGAGCATTCGAACGTCACGTATTGCCCCTGTCGCAATAGTCAGTCGAAAATTACTGCCGACACCAAGCTGCGACTCAACGTCAATCCTGCCACCCAGCAACTCAGCCTTTCGGCGAGAAATCGTTAATCCCAGTCCAGTACCGCCAAAACGCCGAGTCATCGAAGTATCTGCCTGCATGAATGGCGTGAACAGGTTGCTGCACTGTTCCTGCGTCATGCCGATGCCTGTGTCAGACACTTCAAAGACCATCCGATCAAACGCTTCTGCCCCAGCCGGCAGAAAACGGACCGTCAACCAGACATCGCCGAATTCAGTGAACTTGATTGCGTTCCCCAGCAGGTTCATCAGTATTTGCCGAACGATGACGGCATCCGAAATGATATGCTCGGGAATCAATCCAAAGGTTTTCGCGATGAAGCTCAGGCCTTTTGCTTTCGCTCCGGGCGCCAGAACACTCACGACATCACGTACCACGTCTACCGGAGACATTGAGACGTTTTCAAGCCGCATTCGACCAGCTTCAATCTTCGACAGATCCAGAACATCATTAATGATAGAAAGCAGATGGTTGCCTGCCCTCTTGATGATCTCCACATCGTGAGCAATATCCTGCTCTGACAATCCAGGGGTTGAGAGCAGTTCCGAATACCCGAGGATTGACGTCAGCGGCGTCCGAATTTCGTGGCTCATATTGGCCAGAAACTGACTCTTGGCCTTATTGGCAGCATCAGCCTGAAGACGAGCTTTCACCATCTCTTCTTCATATTTCTTCCTGACAGAGATGTCGGCCAGAGTCCCCAGCATTCGCAGCGGAATAGAATTCTCGTCGTACTGCATGAGGCGTCCGCGCGCCTGAACCCACCGCCAGCCACCAGTCTTCTGCCTGACTCGAAATTCCGCTTCGTAGAACGAACTCTCACTGGGATCGGAAACATGTCGAGTTAAATTTCGGCGCGCGGATCCTATGTCGTCAGGGTGAATCCGGGCAAAAAAACTGTCAACACCCATATGTGCAGGTGGGTAATCTTCGCCCAGCAATTGGCAGAACTGCTGATCCCACGTTTCTTTATTCGTCTGCAGATTCCAATCCCACGTTCCCAGTTCACCTCCGGACAACGCCATTTCGAGTCTTTCGCGTTCCTGCCGCAAATGGCTCTGCACTCGATGAACTTCGGTAACGTCCGTTGCGACCCCGACAAAACCTGTGATTTCACCGGCATCATCTCGAATGGACATCAGCACCAGGTGAACGCTGAAGTGCGAACCATCTTTGCGGATCCACGTCCAGTCGTTTTCGCTGAAACCTCCACGCTGCACTTCATCGACAAGTACTTCAGCAGCATCAATTTCGGTGCCATAGAGCTTCTGAAGTCGCTGTCGATTCAATTCAATCTCTGAATCCAGATGCAGAATCCGGGAAGTCTGCACTCCGATCATTTCACCGGCTGAATAGCCGGTCATTCTCTCAGCACCTGCGTTCCAGACAGTAATGATTCCCTGTAAGTCCGTCGCAATAATACTGACGTGCGTTGATGCCTGAACGACAGCATTCATCTGCGTTCGGATTTGCATCGACCTTTCCTGTTCCAGACGCTGCTCCGTGACATCCGAAGTAAACCCATTCCACAGGACCGTACCATCAGAGCGAAGGCTTGGATTTGCTCTGCTGCTTAGCCAGCGAACTTTGCCGTCCGCCGCGAGCACACGAAATTCCTGTTGCCAATGTGACAACGTTGCTGTCGAAGTCCGCATAGACTCCGTAACGCGGCCGATATCATCCGGATGAATTGCCGCAAATATTGCAGATGCATCCGACCGTACATCCTCTGGAGACAACTGATAAATCTGTTGAATTTTGTCGCTGGCATAGGGCAAGCAGTATGTGCCATCAGGCCTTAACTCAAACTGGTAGACAAATCCCGGAATCTGTGAAGTTATCCTCTCCAGACGCGATGCCATTGCTAATGCGTCTGAATGACTTCGGGCGATCTGCCAGTTCGCGCGACGCAACTCAAGTTGAGTTATCACTTGTCCTGCGAGGGTCTTCAGGTTTGACAGTTGCCGCGAAGTAAAGTCTCGAGGAGTTGTGTCCAGCACGCATAAAGTCCCCATAGCGTGCCCGTCGGACATGATCAGAGGAATACCAGCATAGAATCGAAGATATGGCGGACCAAGGACCATCACATTGTCACAGGTTCGAGGATCCGTCAGAGCATCAGTGACAATGAAAGGCTCTCTGCGAAGAATAGTGTGCGAACAAAATCCGACTTCGCGGTCGACGTCTCTCACGCCGGAACCGAAAGCAGACTTGAACCACAGTCGCGCGGTATCTACGAGACTGACGAAAGCCATTGAAGATTCGCACAGTTGAGCTGCCAGCGAAGTGATATCGTCGAATACATCTTCGGGCTCAGTGTCCAGAACTTGACATTCATTCAGCGTACGCAGACGCGATTCTTCGCATGGTGGAAGTGGAGCCCGTGGCATATGAGAACTCGTATGGGAATATGGCCTACCCTGGTAGTCGACATCCTATAACATAGTCTGCCGGGTTTGGTCTACCCGTTGTCTTCGCCTCGTTTCTGATCCGCGGACCATCTTTGCCGGGTACCAACGTCAAATGCCATGTTTCGGTAACGGCCTGCATACCGCAACCGCGGGGAATTCCCCAGGGGGACTCTCCGATCTTTGAAATTCGATCCGGGCAAGGGGCATCCACCACAAGGCTTTCGATATCTCCATGACCATGAGGCCCGAATCCTCGAAAACCCTGCCAGGGCAAGAAGAGGATCAGACCGGGAGCGGCCCGCAATGAGAAGCGGATCGCTTCGACGGCGTAGCGATTCTTGATATTTGAAACCCGCTCTGGCGATGCCGCCATTATTGCTCGACGAACGTTTGTCGCTTCAACCAAACTGCAGGAAGGGTCGTCCCAAGCGTCCCTGTGGTCAGTTCCAGATCCACATCCGACAACGGCGCTGTTCCCGCGTTAGCATTGACGATAGACAATTCTGAATTCGGCAGACTTGCCCAGTACATTGTGAATCGTCACGCTCCTGCCCGACCCTACGCCTTACCCGACTGGTTTTGATTTCACCTGGACGTGCAGCACTCCACACCTCACACCTCCCGCCGATATAACCCCTCGATATCGCCTTGCTGCCGGATTTGCGGTCACGTTTCATTATGAAGGATGATACCAATGCGTTGGTGTATTCGAGCCATACTATCGTTCGTGATCGCTGGCATGCCGCACCCATCGCAACTCCGTGGTGATGAAATTGAAGAGCGACTTGAGAAGGAACGCAGTAAGCACGCTGCAGTGCTGGAGAGACTCGACAAGACCGTGATGTCTCGGGTGG
>CANHVD010000420.1 GCA_947463775.1 Planctomycetaceae bacterium
TCGTGAACGCGCGGAGAATAACCTGGTGAGAAGTTTTCCGGGACGGGAGTGATCAAAGCAATGCCATCTCCCGAGCGTTCCGCAAGCAAAAGAATCGCCGACGATGGGGCTGCGGTGAATTGTAAAGAGTCACTCGATGTCACTCAAACGCCAACGGACGTTAGTCCTACAGTCGGTCCTGCCTGCCGGGCAGGACTTAGCGGCCTGCCCCCGCATCGTGCGTACGCGATAAGCCACGGCCGCCAGCGATTATCAACAGCCTGCACACGGAGTTCGCCTTGTGGCCATGCGAAAATCCTTGCCGGCAGAAACTGCTGGAGTTACTTCAGAGTCACGTAAATGCCAGAACTCCTATTCGCTCCAGGCTGCCGTGGCCTCCCTATTGAAGGACATGCCGGTCATTAGTCTTGCGCAATCTGTATCGATTATGCCGAGTTTCCTCAAAACAGGGGTTCCAGCGGTCCGATAAAGGATTCAAGTGCTGGGCTATGTCCACACGACGGCTGGTTCTTTGGCAATTCACTTGAAATCATGATCGAATGCGAATCGATCGACCGATCGAACGCGCAGAATCGGCAGAGTCCATCACATGAAACGCGCTGGGTTGTCCGGCAGGGTCTTGACAGTAAGTCCTGACAGTCCATAAAGTTGTATCGTTTCATAGATTGATTTTGCGTTCTGCTCTTACTCGGGAGAAACCCACCGTGACCAAAAAGGAAATCGTCAAAGCGATTTCGGATGAGTTGGGGTTAACGCAACTGACAACGAAGGAAATCGTCCAGAAGACCTTTGATGCGATTGTGGAAACTCTGGTTGAAGACCGCCGAATAGAACTCAGAAATTTCGGGGTCTTTGAGGTCAAGATGCGGGCAGCTCGAAAGGCCAGAAACCCTCGAACGGGTGGTCAGGTTGAAGTCCCTGCAAAGTTTGTGGTGACCTTCAAGCCGGGTAAGGAGATGGAAGCGAAAGTCCGCGAGCTGGAAGAGCGCGAGGCGGCTCGAAGTCGAGCTGCAGCGGAAGCAGCCAGCAAAGCCAGCGGATTGCCACCTCTCACTCCTATCGCAAGATATGAGTCGGATGGGAATTTGAATCGATGATCCGGAGCGATGAACTCTGGTTACTTTGAAGGTTCAAAATAGGTACTTGCTCCATCAACGCGACTGATTGGCCGACTGGGATTCGCATTGGATCATGTTTTCAAAGTGAAGAGTCTCGACACTTGTCGATGACTCAGGCTGGTGAACAGGAAACTGATCTGTCTTCCGAATACTGTGGCAACCGCGGGCATTGATCCCGGCGGAAAAGCGGGTCCAGGGAAGGACGTTTGCGATGAAGATTCGAACACGACTGATGGCAGGGCTCTTACTGGCATGCACCACAATTAATGTGGGTTGTGCAGTGCCGATCTGGAGTCCAAATCCAGACGTCAGAGCTCGCCAATTGATTTATCAGTCTGAAAGCTTGCGTCATATCCCGGAGATCTGGGAACGCATCTGGGGACTTGATTTGCCGGACCTGGCAACTCCATACCGCGTCCACGGCGGCGTTATCTAACGCTCGTCCGCTCGATCGCGGAAATTGCTCAGGCAGAAGTCACGAGCAGTCGGCATCGCACAAGCGATCCGATTGCTGCGTGAGTTTCGCCGTTTCTTCGCCCAAGGGATGCCCCAGGTGAGAACGACAACCTTGCAAGCTGTTGATCTAATCGTTTAACGGCGAGCCGCAGGCGTAGGCGAAATTTGGTACCGACCCTTGCAGCTTGCTGTTCAGCGAGAACGCTTCGTGCTCGTGCAAATCCACAGCCCCCTCGCCCATTGCATTACCACGCACCGGCACTACAAGAACGGGCTTTCCCCCGTTTGCGGCAAATCACCAGACTGCTCACCGGCTGCCGCTGGAATTTGATCGGCTTTGTCGTTAAACGAACGTTTGTCACCGTCGCCACGACCCCCACGAGCACAATTCGGAGCGTCTCTGCTGACTGCTCCAGGTTCACAGATCTGGACCGGCTTGGCTTTCGTGGGTTTTGTTTGACAGCCAAGATCTGTTCCAGAATCAGAAAGTTCTGCTTACCTGTGTTCGCCTGGATTCTTCGATACTTCGGCCCCGGTCTGGGCGCTATTGCTCTGGCGGCGGCGGTTTTGCTGCTTTCCGATCTTCCGAAAGCGGCAAAGACCGAAAAGACCTTCAAAGTCGCAATGCTGCAGATGGCGTCGCAGCCCATCATGGACGAAGGCGCGAACGGAGTGATCTCCGGACTGGAGAAAGCCGGCTTCGCTCAGGGCGGCTCTCTGATCCTGTCGCGATTCAATGCCGAAGGCGACATGGCCACAGCAAATTCGATGGCCACGGAACTCGTCAGCGGGCGATATGATCTGGTGATTACACTTTCGACGTCATGTCTGCAGGCTGTGGGCAATGCTAATCGGCGAGGAAGCGTTAGACACGTCTTTGGACTTGTCTCCGATCCCACGGTCGCAGGCGTTGGCATCGAGAAAGAACCTTTCTCTCATCCGGCCCATATGGTCGGTATTGGCACTATGCCGCCGGCCGGCAAATCGTTTCAGATTGCTCGCGAGATTAATCCAAAGCTCAAACGAGTGGGCGTCGTCTGGAATCCGGCGGAAGTGAATTCCGAGATCGCCACCAAGGTTGCTCGTGAGACCTGCAAACAGCTGGGCATCGAACTCATCGAAGCCAACGCCGAAAACGCATCGGCTGTTAAAGAAGCGGTCGCTTCGGTGGTAGCTCGTGACGTCGATGCTCTGTGGATCGGCGGCGATGTGACCGTTCTAGCGGCAGTAGATGTCGTGTTACAGACGGCTCGCCAGGCAAAGATCCCGGTCTTCACCTGTATGCCGGGCAACGCTGCCAAAGGCGCTATCTTCGACGTGGGAGCGAACTACGGCGAAGTCGGGCTGCTGGTTGGAGCGATGGCGGCCAAAGTGCTGAACGGCGAAGAGATCAAAACAATTCCGTGGGAGACCGCTATTCCTCCGAAGTTGTTCATCAACAAGACAGCGACGAAAGACCTGAACGATACCTGGACGATTCCTCAATCGCTGCTCGATCAAGCCGATTCGATCATCGACGAAAGTGGCGAACACAAACGAGAAGTGGCTGCCCCGCCCCAGGCTTCGAATGCTTCGACGCCGATGCGTAATCTTTGCCTGTTGTCGTACATCAATTCATCGGATGTCGAAGATGCAGAACGAGGCTTGAAGGAAGGACTTAAAGAAGCCGGGCTGCTGGAGGATTCGCATTATCGCTGGAAGAGCCTTAATGCTCAGGGCGATATGGCCGGGCTGAACGGACTTGTCGATTCCGCGCTGGCCGATCAGCCGGATCTGGTGCTGACGATTTCGACTCAGGCTCTGCAATCCGCAGTGCAGAGAAATCGTGATATCCCGATGGTCTTCACGATGGTCGCAAATCCGTTCTCTGCGGGTGTGGCGAAAAGCAATTCCGAGCATCAGCCGAATCTCACCGGAGCTTACGGCGCACCGGATGCCGAAGCCATGATGCCCATCATTCGCCAGGTGATGCCTAAAGCTCGTCGTCTTGGGACGTTGTATTCTCCGGCGGAAGTGAATTCCGTCTATAATCACGAGCTGCTCGTGGCGGCCGCGAAATCCGCAGGCTACGAAATGGAATCGAAGGGCGTGAGTACTCCGTCGGAAATTCCGGACGCAGCACAGTCAATGTGTGGCGGGGATATCGATGCCATATGCCTCACCAATTCCAATCTCGCCGGTTCTTCGTTTCCCGGCATCATGCAGGCGGCTCGAAAAGCAAAGCTGCCGGTGTTTGCATTTATGGGCAGCGCGTCGGCTCAGGGAGCGACCGTGGTTCTTTGCCGAGATTACTTTGATATGGGCCGCGAATCAGGCCTGTTGGCCGGGCGAGTTCTCAAGGGGGAATCGGTCAGCCGTATGGATCTTAAGCCGATCACAACCAATCGCCTGATGCTGAACCTCGTCTCAGCGGAGGAATTCGGACTCAAAATGCCGTCGTCACTGATCGAAGCCGCTGATCTCGTGGTGCGAAAGTAGAGGCGTCTCACCATGCAGATCAAAACTCACAACGACAAAGACTTTCGAGAACTCCAGGTGTCCGGCCGACTGGATGCCGAGTGGGCCGACACACTGCAACAGGCCATTGAAGATGCACTCCGCGAAGGTGCTCATTCGCTGCTGCTGGATCTGTCTGAGGTTGTGTATATGAGCTCAGCCGGTCTCGGCGTGCTCGTGCGTGCTCAGAAACAGTTTCAGAGCATTCGCGGATCTTTCGGAGTTAAAGACGTGGCTGGCCCCGTTGGGGAGGTGATCCGTCTCACCGGTCTGTCGAAACTGCTGCTCTGGAATGCTCAGATCTTTAGCAGTTCCGTTATTGCTCCACCCGGTGCTGTGCAGTCTGTTAGCCGCATGGTGTACGCCAAACATGCTGACTTCACGGTCTATGACCTGGAGCCTAAGGCCAGGATGGACTGGAGCGTCATCGGCAATCCGGCTCGCCTGGAAAGTGGCCAGTACGAAGCCGACGATGCCGCACCGACTGAGATTACGGAGTCGACGATTGCGTTGGGACTCGCCGCATTTACAGAAGAGTACACCGACCAGCAGACCTCGTTTGGTGAAATGCTGGCATTGGCTGGAACGGTAGCGGTTCAGCCCGCAGGCAAAAGTCAGCGAGCCGACTACCAGTCGATTCAGGGCGAGTTTCGACCGCAGCCTGAGATGCTTTATGGCATCAAGCTGGCCGGTTCTCCGTCGCACCTGCTGCGGTTCGATGTCAATCAGCGAGATCGCTCGGCTTCGTTGACTGATCTTGTCGACGAGGCGATGGATGCCATGCAGTATGAAGCCGCCAGCGTCGTGTTTCTGGCTGAGACATCAGGGCTCGTCGGAGCAACCTTGCGACGATCACTAACCGAACGCGTCTCGGGCGATTCACGTTTTGATCATCCGGAGATTCGTGAGTGGCTGTCTTTTGCACCGGAACGGATTCATGCCAATGCTGTCGTGGCGATCGTAGGAGTCGCCCTGCGAGCCACCGCACAGGATCGGTACAAGAAGCTGATGCCGTTCGTGCGACCAATGCGTTCCAGTGATGATCTGCTCGGACATTTTCACGCGGCCGTGTTTCCGTTTCAGCCGTTCAAGAAGCGAAAACTCGATCTGAACGAAAGCGTGGGTTCTTTGTTTTCTTCCGGACAATTGCAGGCCGTGATGCATCTGCTGAACGATGATCGCCCCATCAGTGGGGCTGGTGATAGTGAGTTCGTGCGAGGTGCGTGCTGGATTGGTCCGTTGGTGTAATAACTTGTGCTGACTTTGAATTGTGAGTAGCGGGATTCGTAAGAATTCCGGTGTTGGTGCTTTCCGTAGCGGGATTCGTAAGAATTCCGGGTTTTGTAGGGTGTGACAAGCGGAGCGCGGGCTCACCATTTTGCAGCTGAATAGCTCATAGCGGTATTCGTAAGAATTCTGGTGTTGGTGCTTTCCGTAGCGGGATTCGTAAGAATTCCGAGTTTGTAGGGTGTGACAAGCGGAGCGCAGGCTCACCATTTTACAGCTGAATAACTCGTAGCGGGATTCGTAAGAATTCCGAGTTCTCACGAACCCGGCTACAAGGGAAGACATAAAAAATGAGAGTGAAATGGAACTGAGAGA
>CANHVD010000421.1 GCA_947463775.1 Planctomycetaceae bacterium
GCTCAGCGTGTTGAGTTTTTTTGGCGGCGAGAATCCAGCATGATCCCAAATACGAAACATTCGCCGGTTGAACTGACAGACCAGAACATTGCCAGCAGGATCCGACTCATCGACGGACCAATCCTGGTGCTGGGCGCCAGTGGCTTTGTTGGCGCGAATCTGATGCAAATGCTGCTTCGTGTCCGAAGCGACGTTCATGGCACAGCCAGTCGACTGCCCGCATGGCGACTGGCAAATGTTCCAAAAGATCAGGTTCATGCCGTTGACCTCCTGATCGATTCCAACCTGGACGCACTTCTCGATTCGATTAAGCCGAAAACTGTCTTTAACTGTGTGGCATTCGGAGCCTACTCATTCGAGACAGACGGCCCACTTATTTACCAGACAAATTTTAACTTTACTGCGCGTCTGATGGAGCGTCTGCTGGCGCGAAACGTGAGTTGCTACGTTCATGCGGGAAGCTCTTCCGAGTACGGCAGTAATTGTTCTGGTCCGGATGAAGATTCGCATTTAGCGCCAAACTCTCACTATGCGGTGTCCAAGGCCTCAGCGGCTCACCTCATTCACTACTATGGAAAACATTTGCACCTGCGTTGCGCGAATCTACGGCTGTACTCGGTGTACGGGCCATATGAGGATTCATCCCGGCTCATACCAAATCTTGTGCAACTCGGACTGAAGAAGCAACTGCCGGATTTTGTGCGTCCGGATATCTCTCGTGACTTCGTCTACATTGATGATGCCTGCGAAGCATTTGTGCAAACTGCGATCAGTCTTCGACAGGAAGATTATGGCTGCTCCTTCAACATCGGCACTGGAGTCAGGACAACGATCGCGGATGTAGCAGAGGTTTCCCGCAAGCTATTCAATATTGCTGAAGAACCAAAGTTTACAATGCCGGAACGATCCTGGGATGTGACTGATTGGTATGCATGCCCGGACAGAGCCGAGAAATGTCTGAACTGGAAGGCCACCACCAGCCTCTACGAAGGATTAGATCGAACGGCAACGTGGATGCGTTCCCTCCGGGATGTGAACGAGTATGTTCAGTCATCGAGAAAGTTTCAGTATGACTCACGTTCAAGCGTGAGCGCTATCATCGCCTGTTACAAGGATGGACAGGCTATTCCAATCATGTACGCACGCCTGAAAGAGACGTTTCAGAAACTGAGGATTGATCACGAGATCATTTTTGTCAACGACTGCAGCCCCGATGACTCAGAAGAGACTATTCGTGCGTTGTCGAAAGATGACCCGAAAGTCATCGGTATCTCTCACTCGCGAAACTTCGGCTCACAGGCCGCATTTATGAGCGGGCTGAGAATCGCCAGCAAGAACTCGTGCGTATTACTCGATGGAGATCTGCAGGACCCGCCGGAGCTGATCGAAAGCTTTCTGGGGAAATGGCGAGAAGGCTACGATGTCGTTTATGGCCGGCGTGTGAAGCGTGATGCGACACTCTTTATGCAACTTTCCTACAAAGCTTTTTATCGGATCTTCGACTACTTCTCTTATGTTTCCGTGCCGCACGATGCGGGTGATTTTTGTCTGATGGACCGAAAAGTGGTGCGGTCGCTGATCCAGTTTCCGGAGCGAGATCTGTTTCTAAGAGGATTGCGGGCATTTGCCGGGTTTCGGCAAATTGGAGTCGATTATCATCGCCCCGAACGAATGTTCGGACAGAGTACGAACAATCTCGTGCGAAACATCGGGTGGGCCAAAAAAGGCATTTTGAGCTTCAGCAATACACCGCTGAATATGCTCAGCGTTATGGGCAGCGTACTGCTGCTGTTGACATTCTCATTGGCTGTGATTCAGATGGTGCTCAAGCTGTCACGCCCGGATCTGGTTCCGCAGGGAGTAACGACCCTTTTGCTGGTTACGATGTTTTTCGGGTCTCTGTCGATCTTTTGTATTGCAGTCCTTGGAGAGTACCTCGCTAAGATCTTCGAAGAAGTAAAGCGACGCCCGCTATACATCCGCAGAAGTGTGATCCGGCGAGGAGAGATTCGCGATGCTGCTGATGAACTTCACAGTGATGGTCAGGTGTAACAAAAGTCAGAGATGAATTGGTGCGGACTTGAGTGAAAAAGAGTTTCTTCCGTTTGACGTTGATGTGCAGCGGACTGGTGCTTACCAGTACTCCGCGGGCACGTCGTATTCAGCAGCCCTCGCAAATGCAAGGCTGAGCGATCTTACTCAGGAGGCGATGAGCTGGAAGGGCCTTCGGGTTCTTGATGTTGGCTGCGGAGATGGTGTTTACTCGATGGAACTCTTTCACCGAGGATCGCCGAGTGAGCTGGTTGGAATTGATCTTTCACCTGCCGCTATCGCATCAGCCAGCAGCAAGGTGTCGTCGGAGAAGATGACTTTCCTCCTCAATAGCGGTACTCATCTGCCATTCCCGGATAACTCATTTGATGCAGTCCATTTACGGGGCGTGTTGCATCACATGGAGAACCCGCAGCTGGCCATCAAGGAGGCGTTCCGGGTCGCTCGAACTGTTTTCATCATTGAACCGAACGGCTGGAATGTCGGGCTAAAATGCATTGAGAAGCTCTCGAAATATCATCGCGATCATCATGAGAGATCATTCACCTCACGTCGAATTGACCATTGGATCAAGCTCGCCAATGGGATTACGTCCTACCGAAAATGGGCTGGCTTTGTGCCAATGTTTTGTTCTCGGCCCATAGCGCGCGTGATGAAGTTCATCGAGCCGATTCTGGAATCCTTGCCCGTTGTTCGGCAAGCCTCATGTGCCGTCTACGTTGCCGTCGGAGTTCGAAAAGACTCAAACTGACTGTTTTGTGACAGGGTGTCCGGGTTTAGCATGGTTATCAATCGCACATGTCCTGTCTGCATGAAGGGCTCGATTCATCTGTTTGCAGAAGCGAGATTGGATGAATCACGCCTGGACCGTTTTGCCTATGCGTCCCGAAAAAACCCGGAGTACATGCACCATCGGCTCTTGCTGTGTGACGACTGTGACCTGATTTATGCCAGTCCCGTCCCGGATCATTCGGAGCTCGCATCCGCATACGAAGTCGCGGCCTTTGACAGCCAAAGAGAATCAGAATACGCAGCTGAGACCTATGCGACAGCCCTGAGTCCGATTATCCGTCGTCTTCCTGATCGAACGTCGGCTCTGGATATCGGAGCAGGGGATGGTGCGTTCTGCAGTAAGCTGCTGGGATTGGGCTTTGAGAATGTGGTCGGACTGGAGCCCTCACTGGCACCGATAGAGGCCGCAGCCCCTCATGTACGACATTGCCTGCGTCAGGAGATGTTTACGCCAGGACTGCTTCCCGCTTCCCATTTTTCTCTGGTCTGTTGCTTTCAGACGATTGAACATGTCCTGACGCCTCTGGAACTCTGCAAAGAGGCATTGCGCATCCTGAAGCCCGGTGGAGCTCTTTGCATTGTTGCTCATAACAGGCGGGCGGCTTCCTGCAGAATTCTTGGTCGGCGATCTCCGATCTTTGACGTGGAGCATCTGCAACTTTTTTCGCCAGCCAGCATCGTCAAACTTCTCTCGCAGGCTGGACTGAAGTCGACAGAGACAAGGACACTCTGGAACACCTATCCACTGTCCTATTGGACTCGACTGTTTCCATTTCCTCATCGTATCAAAGGTTCGCTGATATCGGCTTTGAATGCGAGTCGCATTGGTAACATCCCGATCAGTTTACCCGCGGGAAATCTCGTCGCATGGGGAACTCGCGGAGCAACTGATTAAGTTCGAGCAGCGTCAGATCGACAACATCACTTGATTGGACGACGGTACACTTCGACAGTTTTTGTCGTTGTAATCTTTTCATATCCGGCCGCGATGAATTTCGTCAAGCGACCTATGCTGTCTTCATCGGGCTGATACTCCTTGGACCAGCCTGAGGATTCCGGCATCAGAATCACAAAATCCGGCGGATGCGTATCCATTTGCGGCTCGGGAGTCATCTCCTTAAACGCATAACCGCCGGAGTTGATTCCTGAAAGGAAAAAGTAGATCGCGTTACGACCAGAAGGAATCAGATAGATCTCCGATCGCGGAGGTATCAATGCGGATAGCTCCTGAAGTTGGCGACCCGGGGCCTCCTCTTCATGCCACGGGACGGGAAATTGCTTCGTCGACAACCGAGCAGGATTTTCCGTCACGTCCAGAAGGATCGGTCGGTCACCATTGTAAAGTAACGGCAACAAAAACAGCAGAACAATGATCACCTGGCCCTGTAACTGCCATACCTTGGGCCATGATAATAGTAGTCGCCAGCCTGACACCAACTGTACCGAGAAAACAATCGTAATCGCCGGAACGGCCAGCAACGTATAGTGAAGGTATCCGCGCGCCTGATACTGAGGCAAAGTCGCTGCCGCGGAGAGCAGTAGTTGCCAGCAAAGAAAGCGATAATTGCCTTGGTTAAAGAGTTCTGAATTCGCAGGAATCAAAACGCAGCCGAACAATGCCGCTGCAACCATTAATGCAAAAGACTCATCGTTTCGAATCTGACTTACCGTGTTAATCAACCATGAGTTCTCATGTTCGTACTGTGCAGCCCACTGCAACCCAGACACAATTGGTTGCAGCCCATTTCCCTGACAAAGAATCAGGACCAGGAATGCGATCATGGCCGCAAGCGCGGTCACGAAAAAAGTCGCCGCTGCCATTCTAAAGGGAAATTGGCTGCCCAAATCGCGGCGAAAAAAAACCACGAGGCATCCGATCGCCAGGAGCCCTGCTTGCTGCTTACAAAACAATGCAGCGCCAAGCCCGATTCCCAGCGCAATGGATCCGACTAAAGGTCTCCTCCGGATCTCTGTTAACTCCAACCATAACCAAATCCCAAGCAGATAGGGTAATGTGCAAAGGACTTCTCGGCTTCCTGTCAGTCCCTCAAATCGAAGGCTCAAAACAACATAAAGAACACCCGAAAGAATGCCCACTGAGAGTTGCTGCGTCATTCGGCAAACAATTCCCCCCGTCAATAAGGCGTTCGCAGCCAAAAGCAATATGACAGCCCACTGAACAGCCGAGTATGCCCCTCCACCCACAGAAAGCACAGATTTCCATAACACGTACACACCCGGAAAGTGCAGAGACGCCACGTCATTCCATGAGTCAACTCCCCACAACTTATCCCGCGACTCACAAAGAAAATAAAACAAATCGACACTATCCACGGCATGACGAGCGAATATCAAATACAAGATAGAATTCGTTGCGGCCAATAGCGCGAGGACGCGGACCGTTATCCTGAGTGGCTTTATCTCACTGAGATTCATCGCAGGCAAAAATTTTGAGACTGCATAGGCTCCGGACGCAAGGCACAGCCAATACCACGACAGGAAGATGAAGGTGTGGGTGCTGACTGACAGCCGAGTGCCGAGCAATGCGTGGCCGACGAACAACGCCACAGCCGTGGATGCAAGGATAGTTTCTGGAACCCGCCGGTGATCTGGCATCATTGTCATCGCAATCTAACTGGCCTCCGTGGCATATCGTGGATCCGTCTGTCTTGCCATGCCGATCAGGGTCCAGAGTTTCCTGCCTGTCAACAAGGGCGATACTTCGTGAGCGACTTTCCCTGCTGAATCTTTTGTTGATTTCTCAGTCGCATCAAGACATTTCTGGCGGTGAGTTTAAGTTCTGTAAGAGACGAA
>CANHVD010000422.1 GCA_947463775.1 Planctomycetaceae bacterium
CCGCAGGGCTGGGACAAACCAGTGGAACAACTGCCGGTTGTTAAAGCTTCGATCCCGAATTATGACTGGAGAACTGAAGGACGCTTTAAAAACTATTGGGACTATGAAACTCTGAATGATGGTTTAGCTGGCACTGTCACAAAAACACTTCAACTGGCTTACGAAGTTTACAGTGACGAACGCTATCGTCAGGCCATGCTGAAGTTCGGCGACTTTCTGATTCTGGCTCAGCTTCCTGAACCTCAACCTGCGTGGGCTCAGCAATACAATCATCAATTGCAGCCAATCTGGGCTAGAAAATTTGAACCGCCAGCGATTGCTGGTCGTGAGTCCGAGGACGCAATCGAGACATTGCTGTATCTGACCGAAGTGACTGGTGAAAAGAGATTTCTGGAACCTATTCCTCGCGCAATCGCGTGGCTGAAAAGATCGCAGCTTCCGGATGGCCAGATCGCTCGCTTTTATGAGCTGAACACCAACACGCCGCTGTACTTTGTCAAAGACACTTACGAGTTGACTTATGATGATTCCAATTTGCCAACTCATTATGGCTTTAAGTCTCGATCCAGAGTTTCCAGGCTGGAAGAACGGTACCAGGTTTTGCAGGAAGGCGAACAGCCAAAACTCAGCGGCCGCAGTTTGAAGTCGCTGAAGAAGGATGCGGAAGAAATTCTTGTTCAACAGGATTCTGCAGGCCGTTGGATCACCGACAAGAATGGCAAAGCGGTCTCGAATTCGGACGGCAAAGAACAGGATAAACTGTTTCTGCAGAGCGAACTTTTCAGTGAGCATCTCAGTCGCCTTGCTGAATTTGTGGCGGCTGTTCGAACGACGAAGCCATAGGAGATTTCGGGATTTAGCTTCTGGTCCCAACCAGGCTTTAGCGGGGTGTTGATTGAGTGGTGTATTGGGCGTTTTCGTTTAACGGCGAGCCGCAGGCGGAGGCGACATTGGGCAACGACGCCTGCGGCTTGCCGTTAAACGACTAAACCAACAGCCTGCTTATGTTCAGGGAAACGAAGGTTTGAAAACTCGAGAGCGTCTGTTGGCAAACCCTGGGCTCTTCAGTCACAGGGTCGTACCTCATCATATTGACGCAGTAATACGGCGAGTTATTTCTCTTCAGCGACGTTCTTTGTTGACCAGAATGAGGTGAATTGCTGATCAACGTTTCGCCAGCGGCAGAAGGAGCTGATCGCGGCGTCGATCCAGTCCACATCAGCGGCAGGATTATCCGTCTCCGGGATCTTGCCCACCCCCGGCATGGATTCCGCAAAACGCAGCCATCGCGAAGTCCAGTCATCAGACTCTTCGGCACTGCGCACTTTCTCCACCAGCAGAATACGGTTCAGAATACTGCGGAGAATTTCAGGTAGGGCCAGAGTTTGAAACTCTATCGATTCAACAAGATGCTTCTTCGGGACGACTCGCGGATTCACCAGCAGCATCGGCTCATCGGAAAAATCCAGCCGCCAAACTTCCCGCCCCAGATCCTGCGCGCGGACCGCAAGCAGGGGAACTCGAGGCAACGACTGCTGTTGTTGATTGCGAGGATTGATGCGATCCGCCACCGCCAACAATCGTCCGCGAGGTTCTGCCGTAGACACGACTTTGACTCGAAATCGCAGGCCGGCCAGAGTTCCGAATTCAGAAAGTCGGCAGTTGGCTGGTGGAGTCAGATTACCCACGGTCCCGAAATCAAATCGCACAAGTTCCAGTTGCCGGTAGGCTTCCACAATGACTGCAGCCGTCGGCGGAAATCCATAGCGATCCAGTTGCAGTTCAGCCGTGAACGATTCAATCCCGCCAATACCGGAAACGGTGATCGTCACGTGATTGCGTGAGATCTTGCGTCGGCCTGTAAAATTCAGTCGTGGCATGAGCGGCATCCTGCAACGGCAGGAAACGAACAAAGTTGGTCAAAGAGGATAGAAGAATAGACGACAGCACTGCCGCAGCCAATTGATGTTTCTCATTTAGCGCCCTGCGGGAGGTGCTGGCCCCAACAAATGCCGGTGCCGTTGGCTTGCTATTCAATGATTAAGTCAACACACCACTTGCTGCTAAGGAACAGTGCCGAAACAACTTCCTGCTGGAATGACCTGGAGACTCAACCGGTGAGCCAGCATTCGCTAAGGCTCACTTGCCACACCCTACGGTCAAACGCTGCAGGTTGTAGGGTGTGACAAGTTCGCCCCAGCGAACGTAGGCACACCATGTAAGGATCTGGTTTCAATCCAGTTCCTGAACGAGAACAGGATCCATGTAAACGCGGCCGCTCAGCCCGCACGACGCTGATTCCGAACGGCCGCTTCCGCCGCACGGACCTGCACGAAAAGATCTCGGTTTATGTCAAAGCCCGAGACCGTCACGCTGAATCCGATTTTCTGCGGATAGATAACCAGATGATTGGGAGCCAAAACCTGAACAATCGCCAGGTGAGATTTGATCAACACGGGATCAGCGCTCAAATGGAAATCCGTTTCGGCAAACCGAGTCAGCGGGTTTCCTCGTCGACAGTCATAAGCCACAAGGACATCAAGACGCGGACAAAGCTCCTTCAATCCGGCAGGCTCTGCGATGCGGAACCCACCTTTGCGACTGTTCAATTTGAATGGTTTTCTGCGCCGCGGCGTCGACGGACCAGACTTCAGGCGACTGAAATCAGGAGCTGCGGCTTTGCTGGACATCGCAGCAAAGTTGACGGGGACTCCGACCTGGTTCTTGCCAGCTCCCACAGAAAAGACGTCCAGCAGCAGCACGGGATCTTCATCATCGGCCGACTCGACCAGCAATTGGCAAAGATCAGCCACGGCGTTGCGAACAAACCGCAACGTGGCCGCCCCATGCAGATACTTGCCCTTGAAATGAGATGACTCTTCGCTCCATTCCGTGTGAGCAGGATTCTCTGCGTCGCCAAGAAAACCCGTCAGGGCAGGATCTGTGATGGAAACGATCGCATGAACATCGCGAATGGGACGCGTGCGAACATCTGAAATCACAATTCCGTCGCGAACGAAAACCGGACGCTTCTGCAGAGAGCCCTCCGCTCGCTCAACAAAGGCGTCGAAGAAGGTCGTTCGCGGCGCAGCGTCTTTGGGATGCACGGTAACGGGAACTCTCAATGAGACTCTGCCGGTTTCTTTCCATGCAGACCGAAGCTCAGACCTCGTGGATTCGGGAAGAGAAATTCCGGATCCGCTGGCTGCAGGCTCCTGAAAAAGAGGAACGCAGGGCAGGAGATCATTCTTTTGAGTCAGCGACCACTTCGTCAATGTAATCAAAGGACTCATTGCCTGCTGCAATGTTCGACTGCAGGTCTTTAAAACGGTTTCCAGAGAGGCCGAGTCCAGGACAGAACGTACGCCTGCATCTTCGACGGTTACGACAAGCTGTCCGTTCAGAACCGGGAAGAAATAGTCCTGCACGACGGCTTCGATCACAGCCGCACTGGTCCAGCGTTCGTCACAGTATGGCACAACAAGGGTCAGCCCGGGATCGGCACCACGTTTCAATCCAAAATCCGCAATGAACTTATTGATACAGCGTTGATCAGAGACTGGCAGAGAAGCCTCGTTACGATCGGGCTTTTTGCCAAACCATCCATCCGGAGTATAACTCTTGTCGCCGACATGATGAGATCTCAGAATCGATTGCCCCACGAGCAGACGTTTCTTGTCGTCATGACGCACCGTCAGGCCAAAGAAGCTGCGAATGCGGCTGCTGCGAGGGAAAACGAATTTCCCCAATCCCCAACGACCACGGCCGCCATCCGTTTTGTTCGACTGTCCTTCAGCTCGGAAGAAGTAGTAGAACGGATTCTTAACCCCAGCGACTTCATGGTACTGAGTCACATCGCCGGTGAGACCTGTCGTTCCACTGTCTTCGTAGGCGATAAAGCGGCATGGCTCATCAAGGCGAGGAGCATCACGCAGCCCGCTGCCCTCCGCGTGAAAATGGGGCCATCCATTCTCAAACCAGCGAGCCGCTTTTTCAGGAGACAGAGCTGCCTGATCACCTGAGACAAAGATGCGAACTCGCACCGGTCCTTTGACTCGGGGCCGTTTTGCATCCAATGAATTCTGCACAGCTTCACGAATGAAACCGCGTAACTCGGTGTCGTTCGTAAAGAACTCCCCCTGAGTTGCTTCTCGGTTCTTGAAGCGAGGATTAACCTTGTTGAAGTTCCAGGAAAGTTTCATGGCTGCGACGTAACAACAAGCGGTTCAAAGAAATGTTATGACCCGGCATTAGTTTTGTTCGGACATGCAGGACGCCTCGAACAGCGAGAGACCTTACCGAGTGGGTAAATTCCGAAGGCGGCGGTGGGCTGAACTTCTATGACGGTTGCGACGTTTTGGGCCTGCAGAATATGCCGATCGACAACAGATCGTGAGGAAGGATTTCTCCGACAAATCGCCATCGTTTGAGGGGTCACATCGATCCATGGAAGTGAGGCGATCCACGGAACCTGGCGACTCAATCTGCGTTCTTGCGCAGAACCCACGCAACATTTGCGGAGATTGCTACACTACTTTGGTTACAGCATGTCTGGTCACAGCATGGGAAGTGCCACCGCACACGCCGGACGATGAGCTGTAAACTTCCTGCGAGACTGGACGGCTCGCGCGGTGCCGTCTCATATTTCACCAGTCCGGTGCACTCCGGATAAATTGTGATTTGGAAAGACACCGAAGATGTCGACCGACAACTCGAACAGGTCGCTGATTCCCTCAGCATTTGGTGCCGGCAATATAATTCTGTTGCTGACCAGTGCCGCGTTCTTTCTGGCCGCCTATGTTATTCCACTGACATTCCCGAACTGGGCGGGTTCAAGAAACTCGCTTCTGATACTTGGCGGAATCAATCTCACGTTGGCTCTGATCACCATTCTCTTTCCACAACTGACGGCGCGATTCACTCAGAGGATGGGGATTCGCTCGCGAATGTTGCTGCCTCGAGAAGGGATCGTCTATCTTGGCATCATGCTGATCGTGGCCGTTGGCGCGCTGACCGGGGGTAGTCCGGATACGGGAAACATTCTACTGCTGGTTTTCGGAATGATGGCGGGCCCTTTTGTGCTCAATGGCTGGGTCGTCGATGCGATGCTGACGCGAGTCACGGTCAGGCGGCAACACCCGCTGACAACGCAGGCCGGTGTCTATTTTGGTGTGGACGTGATGATGCGGAACGACAAGCCCTTGTTGTCGTCTCGATTGGTGGAAGTACGCGACGTCGTTCAGGGGCGAGACTTGCGTGCGGAGCCGACGGTCACATTTGTCCGTGTCGGCCCCAAAGAAGAGCGTTTCGGGCGTTATGAACTGTGCATGAGTCGTCGCGGCCTCTATCGCTTTGGCCCGATGAGAATCAGCAGTCGCTTTCCCTTGGGGATTGGGGAGCGAGGTCATGTCGTTGAAGGAGAAAGTGAATTGTTGGTTCATCCGGCAATCGGACGACTGCTGCCGGGCTGGAAGCGACGTGAACGTGACCTTGCGGAATCGGCTAGTCGGGCCAACGCAAGGATGGGAATTTTTGACGACGATTTTCACAGTATTCGCGAGTACCGCCCGGGGGACAGTTCGCGAGCCATCCACTGGCGCAGCTCGGCTCGGCACGGGCAGATGATGGTGAAAGAACATCAGCAGCATC
>CANHVD010000423.1 GCA_947463775.1 Planctomycetaceae bacterium
CGAGCATAGCGTATTGAGCGTAGCCGGATTCGTGAGAATTCGGATGTCTCCCCGGTGGACGCCCCGAATTCTCACGAATCCGGCTACAAAGAAACGCCTTATTTCGCCCCACGCGAAGTGTAACCCGTAGTGCCGACTTCAGTCGGCACAAGGACCGAGACTCGCACCGGAAAGCTGGCTGAAACCAGCACTACGAGCCAAATCAAACCGCCGCTACAGACGAATCACTTCTTCTCCAGCAGCTCGCTGTCGACCAGCCACTCCGTCAGCCGCTGAGGCCACAACCCGGCGGCGGTTTTCGAGTCTGGTCGGAACCCGAAGCCGTGACCAGCGTTCGAATAGATATGAAGTTCAGCAGGAACACCGGCGGCTTTGTATTTGAGATAGAGGTCCGCCATTCCCAGAGCGATGTCGTCCCGATCCTTTGCCCCCAGAGCAATAAATGCTGGCGGCATACCGGCGGCAACCGTAAAGCGGCTCGAACTACCCGGATAAATCAGCACCTGAAAATCCGGACGACAGCTCACGCGTTCAATCGCGTCGACCGAATCAGGCTTGCCATTATCTGATTGCATGGCACTCAAGGCGGCCAGCTCACCTCCGGCGGAGAAACCCAGAATGCCGATTCGATCAGGGTGAATCTTCCATTCTTTGGCGCGAGCACGCACCATTCGCAGAGCGCGGCGAGTGTCGGCCATGGCATGGTCATCAACGGTGTAAGTGGACCCTTCTTCGCGAGCCAATCGGTAACGCAGGACAAAAGCCGCGATGCCGTGCTCGGCGAACCATTCTGCCAGACTGTCGCCTTCATGCCCGAGGCAAAGAACTCGATGCCCACCACCCGGCGCGATGATGATGGCGGTTCCGGTCGCCTTGTCGGGAGCTGGCAGAAATGGCGTGATCGAGGGATCATGCACATTGGACACGTTGCACTTCCCTGGCCCTTCGTCAACCTTCTCGGGCTCCTGCTTTCGAGTCTCCGATCCCGGAGCACCGTTGGGCCATAACTTGATGGCGTCGGCTGATTCTGGTTTGTTGGCTGCGATCAAAACGTTGCAGGAGATTGTTGTTACCCAGCATGAAAGCAGCAGGAGTGTTGGAAGCGAGTGACGAATCATTGTGAGGTTTCCCTTCAGTCGGGTGTGGAAGCGTCGAATCCCGGGTTATGGGACCAGCATGGGGCTCAATCAACGTAGACAAATTCGTTGGAGTTCAGCAGAGCAAGGCAGGCGACTGAGAGATCTCGCTGGCTCAGCAGATGAGCAGCAGCGTCCGCTTCGGATGCAGATGGAGAACGTCCCAGAGCGAGCTGAAATAGTCGCTGAACCTGCCCGCTTGGATTGTCTCTGACGTCCGTACGGATTCGCTCAGCCAGATGGACAGACTGCTGTCGCATGAACTCATTATTCAACAGAGCCAAAGCCTGTAGTGACGTCGTCGTGACATTTCGAGATGGCGTCAGATTCGCCGCGTTCGGGCAGTCCAGTGTGGCCATAAACTGATCCGGAGTCGTCCGCACCACAAACCGGTACAAGCTGCGTCGCCAGAGTTCAGGTTTGTCCGCGGTGATGTACTTGTAAACCGGAGCGTATTCTTCTTGATACTCAAAGTCGCGATAGCCGGGGCCATACATGGTCGTATTCAGCTTGCCGCTGACCGCCAGCACAGAGTCTCGCAAAGATTCCGCATCAATGCGACGAGCATGCTGTCGCCACAACAGCCGATTGCCGGAATCCTGTTGATGAGCTTTCGCGACACGAGTCGTGTCGGCCGGATGCGACGATTGCTGATAGGCGAGACTCAGACAAATTCGGCGATGCAGTTTCTTCAGAGACCATCCGTCGCGCTGAAACTGATCGGCCAGCCAGTCGAGCAGTTCCGGATGCGACGGCAGGCTGCCGCCAAGACCAAAGTCGCTGGGAGTATCGACCAGACCAGTTCCAAAATGATGATGCCACAACCGGTTCACGATCACTCGGCGCGTCAGCGGATTGTTTTCGGAACAGATCCAGTTCGCCAAGGCGATGCGTCGTTCGGAATCCGGAAGTGTTGAGTCGCCAAAGGCCGATTCCAGATTGGAAATGCAGGAGATTGTGCCGGGGGGCACTTCGTCGCCATTTTGTTCCGGATTGCCACGAAGCTGGACATGAACGGCGGGCGGTGTTTCGGATACCGTGGCATAGACCTTTGCAGGCTCTGGCAGGCTTTTGAGCTGATCCTGAAGCTCGGCGATTCGCTTTGTTGCGATGGCGATTTTCGCTGTATCCGGATTGCTGGAGGCCGATTCCAGTTGAGCATCGGCAAAGCAGATCTGATCATGCCCGATGTCGTTTCCATGATCGGTCGCCATTAGTGTCAGGAATCGGACCGAGGCCGGAATCGTCAGCGAGAGATCCTGAAGACCATCGTCTCTTCCAAGGCCCAATCGTTCAAACTTCTTCTGGCCATCCAGCAGCACAAAAACGCTGGCGCCGGCTTTTGGCGTCTGCCCGAAGTAACCGACCTGCGCTCGCAACGTGATGTCGGATGGCATCCCCGCTTTGCGAAGTTCATCGAGATCAAAAGTGATTGCGGCATTGGCATGAAGAGACAGCAGGGAGTGCCCTTCAGTGCCGAAATCGACACCGCTCAACGAGGTTGAGAATTGAGAATTCACCGGACCGTTTCGAATCGCATCCCACGCTTTGCCGCCGGTGTCCGGAGTGTCTTTCGCGATCAATCCTGTCGACGAGATAACGACGTTACCGGATGCTTCTCCATCGGGAATGACGACACCGTCAACAAATGGCAGATCCGAAGCAGCGAATGCATTCGTCTTTGCGGATTCCAGAGAACCGCGTCGTTCATTCGTGGTTTTTCCAGTGGAAGGGTCTACCGCGTAGCCTGATTTCCCGGTGCCACGGCCGTTTCCTCCGCCGACGATATCCGCCAGGCTCCAACCATCACCTCGGAGTTTTGATAGTTCTGTTCTTGCGTCGGCCAGACTTTTCTCCAGCTCCGTTTTTTTGTCGGCCAGCTGCTTTTGTTCGTCCGACGAGACGATGCGATCAGCTCGGCGAACTCCGGCAAACACTGACGTCAGAGAGTAGTACTCCTTCTGTGAAATCGGATCGAGCTTGTGGTCATGACATCGTGCACAGTTGATCGTAACGGCACAAGCGGAGGTCATGACCTGCGTCAGCATATCATCCAGATCATCAGCGCGAGCGAGGCGTTTCAGAACCGGGCTGGGTGTTTCAGCCTGCCCCACAAAGTCCCAAGGACCGGCGGCCAGGAACCCCGTGGCAATCACCGCATCGGGATCGGCTGGCCGCAAAGCATCACCGGCAATTTGATCGCGGAGAAACTGGTCGTACCGCATGTCGCTGTTGATCGCTCGTATGACCCAGTCGCGGTATCGCCAGGCATTGTCGCGACGCTGATCACGTTCAAAGCCATGTGTGTCGGCGTAGTGAGCAATATCCAGCCAGTGTCGCGCCCAACGTTCGCCGTAATGTGGCGAGGCCAGAAAAATGTCGACCAGTTTTTCGTAAGCACGCGGATCCGGATCCGTTACGAAGTGCTGAATCTGTTCGGGTGTTGGTGGAAGCCCCAGGAGATCGAACGACAAACGACGAATCAAGGTCCGTCGATCGGCGCGTTCAGAAAGATCGAGCTGATGTTTTGAAAGCTCCGCCAGAATGAAACGATCAATCTCCGTGATTGCTGCGGTTGGTGCATTTGATGAGACCACATCGGTCGGGGGCTGTGTCATCTTGATGGGTTGCCACGCCCAATGTTGCAATCGAGGATCAACCGTCGCAGAACGATCGTAGTCGGTTTCGGGCCAAACGGCACCGTTCGCAATCCAGCGGCGCAGAAGTTCGATTTCTGCAGCAGCAAGCGCGGAGGCTTCCGGAGGCATCCTAAGTTCCGGATCGGCGCTGGTGATGCGTTCGATCAGGGAACTGTTTTCCGGCTTGCCTGGATTGATGACCGGACCACCATCGCCGCCTCGAAATGCAAACGATTTGGCATCCAGCCGGAGTCCGCTCTTCTGAGTTTCTGCGCCATGACAACTTCCGCAATGCTTCGTCAGCAGTGGTCGAATCTGACGCTCAAAATTGATCTCATCAGCCACAGCAAGATTGGCCACGGCAAGCAGAATCAAAGCACTGCAGAATGATCGTACTGGAGCTAGAAGAATTGAAGCCATGATTTAAGTAGTCCCAGATGTATGTAGGCCGGACCGAGCGGAGCGAGTTCCGGCAGTTGACTACTTCAAGACCTGTTTCAGCCCGGCTGCCTTTGCAGCGGGTTCTGGATCTTCGTATGGCAGTGCTTTCAGGAACTCAACCAGATCTCCAACTTCGCTGGACGTCAATTGGCTTGTTGTTCCATGCTTATCGCCTTTATTGGCGGTAGTCAGCAGTTCTTCCAGCGTTGCGGCCTTGCCATGATGCAGATAAGGCGCGGAGCGATAGACGCCCAGCAGCGTTGGAGTGTCGTACGCATGGCTCATCAGCTCCGTGGGATCATCTTCACCGGTTCCCACATCATGCTTGACGAACTCAGAGACACTCTTCGGCTGAGAGTCACTGAAGACCGGACCAGAATGGCACGTTGCGCATTTCGTTGCATTCGAGAAGAACAGGTCTTTACCTCGTTTCGCAGCATCGCTGAGACCATTCTTCGCGTGTGGGCTCATCGGGAATTTATGTGAGTTGGTGTACGCAGCCATCGCATCAAGAGCTTTGCTGCGACCGGTGATGGGGTCGGCCAGCGCTTCCGGCAATGATCCTTTCAGCAGTCCCTGTCCCTGCATCAGTTTGCCCCGAACGGTATGCTCAAAGTCCTGGACCTCGTCGCGATCAGCAGACCAGTGCACGGGATGAGTCCACGAGAGCCCGGCCAGCGGCTGAGTACTCCGCAGACCTTCTGGCTGCTGCCACGTTCGGCCGTCAGCATCACCATCCGGATGGCAGCTTGAGCAGGAGATCCAGTTACGAGACGACATTGGTTGCAGAGCGGTATAGAACAATTGTTTTCCGAGCAGCAGCTCTTCTCCCAGCGGGTTCTTTGTCACCACGACACGAGCTTTTGGATTGCCGTCTGCAAGGCTGTATTCGACCACTTCAAAGTCGAGCGCATTGTAGATCACAACAGAATTGCCGTCCGGAGCGAAACGAACCGCACGGGGATTGTTGCCGAGTCGCAGGCCGCCGTCGTAGTCCAGTTCCACAAAGTCGTCGCCCACAATGCGGCACAAGTACAGATCGTTGGTGCCAGCGAAGACAACTGCCAGCTGTTTTCCGTCGGCAGACACGTCGCAGTCCCATGGATTGGCAGTAACACGAGCACCTCGCAGTGAGTCCATGGGAACTCGCAATCGAGTCCCGGCTTTCTCACCCGTCAAACGCGCGACGGATGCATACGGGAAGATCGAACCGTTGCCGTGTGCCGCTGTAACTCGGGAACGGATATGTGTGAAGTAAGCTTTCTGATCGCCCGGTGCCAGAACGACCTGGCGACTTAAGTTATCTGTCGATGCGCCATCCCAGGATTGCTCAACCTTTCCGTCAGTCGCGGAGACTTTCAGAAGTCGCGAGGTCAGATACTCCGTCACCAGCAGAAAGCTGTTGTCCGCGCTGATCGCGAGA
>CANHVD010000424.1 GCA_947463775.1 Planctomycetaceae bacterium
CGCGGACTTTGCAAAGATGCAATCAGATTCCCATACTCGACAGGCCATCGGTAATTCGTTCCAGCAGCCCTCCGACATGAGGATGCCGCGATTCGAATTCAATCAGAGTAGTTCGGAGTCTTTCCGCGAGAGTGTCGCTGGATTCCTCAGCAGCGGCCCCGGTCGCGTTGGGCTCCAGCAGTCGTTGAATGTCGCTGGTGACGATTTGCAGCATCGCCTGAGTTTCCTTGTCGATCTCACCAGCACTGGCAAGTTGCGTGTGCAGGGTCATCAATGTGTTTCGCAGGTCTTCGTGATTCATCGAGTAGGCTCCGGACAACATGTCAGTCGAGATCTCAGTATTCTCTGTAGATCTTACCCAGGATTGCTTCAACAGCCTACTCAATACCGAATCATAAGGTTGATCGGGTGCAGTCGGCGATTTCGGTAGGTCCTTTCTGCCAGACTCAACTCTACCCACATTTTCTCAGGACATCTTCAACCCCAAAGGGGTTTTACAACAAAGGCTGGGGTCGCCGCCTTGCGGCGCACCGCAGGCTTTGTTGTATGACCCGTACCGGGTTGACTCGCAGGATTCGTCGCGTCGGATTCTTCAAGGTTGCAACCACCACTCGCAACCATCCGCGACGATACCCAGGTCGATCATTATTCCGGCGAATGTGGATTAGTCCTGAGCTGCCTCAGAAAACTTTTCAACAGCAGGCTCTGAAATCGATAAGGGTTCGAAACCATTGCAATCTTTCGTTGCGGCCGAGTTCCCGCCAGAGATCGGTAGACGCGGCGATTGCTGCTATCCAGTCTCTGCGCCATCGCGGGCACCATGCTGATTCCATGATTCAGAGAAACCAATTCCTGAACCGTCGCCAGTTGACTTGTGCGTTCAACTGAAACCGGATGAAAAGATTTTTGCCGACAGAAAGACACGATGTTGTCCGACAGACAATGCGCTTCGCCCAACAGCACGAACGGCAACGATTCGATATCGGTCAGGCGAATCTGTTTCTTTGCTGTGAGCGGATGATCGACGGACATCAGTAGCAATAACTCTTCCTCAAACAGTTCTTCAATCTCAAGATACTGTGCTTCAATTGGCAGAGAAAGAATTGCAACGTCAACGGCTCCGTCCGTCAGTGCGCGAATCAGATTGTCGGTCGTATCTTCCTGAACGATCACCGTCGCTTTTGGATAAGCCTTTCCAAAACTCTGCAGGACCTGAGGCAGAAAATAGGGAGCAATCGTGGGAATTGCAGCCACACGAATTCGGCCTGTTTGACCATCGTCCGTGATCTCTGCTTTCGTGTCTTCGATCAGAGTCAGGATCTGCTTCGCTCGAGACAGCAGCAGATCGCCCGCTTCCGTCAGCACAAGCTTGCGTGTCTGTCGCTCGAACATCGGCTGCTCAAGTTCCTCCTCCAGCTTTTGGATGGAGCGACTCAGTGCTGGCTGAGAAATTCGCAGGTCTTCAGCCGCTCGCGTGAAATTTCCGTGCTCTGCAATCTTCAGAAAATACCGCAATTGATCAAGTTCCATGAAGTCCGTCCTCTCGCAAAACGACCCTGAATTGCTCGGAATATAGAGGCTGTTTAACTATGCATCAAATGCATGGAGTATATCCAAAGAATGCATTGGGATAATCGCTCGTTTGCTTCTATGGTGTGGGTGTCGCTCAGATAGCCTGCGTTGCAGGCCTGAAGTTTTCACCCTGATCTCAGGAGTCACCATGACCAGAACAGCTCAATTCGCTCGCGGCATCACAAGCTGCACGGTGCTGTGCATCGCTGCATCCGTTTTTGCGCAGGATCGCCCTAATTCTACGAAAGACAATAGACCAGTACCCGGAGGAAAGAACATGGAGAATATCAGTCAATGTCCCGTTATCGGCGGGACTCTCAAAGATCCGTCCAATCGAAATACGGCCGCTGGAGCCATGGCGAATCGAGACTGGTGGCCGAACCAGTTGAATCTACAGATCCTGCATCAAAATTCGCCGATGGGCAATCCGCTGGGAGAAGACTTCAACTACGCCGCGGAATTCCAGACCCTCGATTTGGCCGCCGTGAAGAAAGACATCAAGGAGCTGATGACGACGTCTCAGGACTGGTGGCCTGCTGACTACGGGCATTACGGTCCGTTCTTCATCCGCATGGCCTGGCATAGTGCCGGAACCTATCGAGTCTCTGACGGTCGCGGCGGCGCGAGCTATGGAACTCAGCGTTTCGCTCCTCTGAATAGTTGGCCCGACAACGCCAACCTGGATAAGGCTCGTCGGTTGCTCTGGCCAATCAAACAGAAGTACGGCCGAAAACTTTCGTGGGCCGACCTGATGGTGCTCACCGGAAACTGCGCTCTCGAATCGATGAGCTTCAAGACCTTTGGATTCGCCGGTGGCCGTGCCGATGTGTGGGAGCCACAGGAAGATATTTATTGGGGCCCGGAAAGTGAGTGGCTCGGTGACAAGCGTTACAGCGGAGACAGAGATCTGGAGAATCCTCTGGCGGCGGTGCAGATGGGTTTGATCTACGTCAATCCGGAAGGCCCGAACGGAAAACCAGACCCGCTGGCTTCTGCCAAAGATATTCGCGAAACCTTCGCACGGATGGCAATGAATGATGAAGAGACCGTGGCTCTGATCGCGGGCGGCCATACTTTTGGAAAAGCTCACGGAGCCGCCAGTGCCGAGAATGTGGGTCCAGAACCTGAGGCTGCCGGTATCGAAGAACAGGGCCTCGGCTGGAAGAACAAATTTGGCAAAGGTAATGCGGGCGATACGATCACCAGCGGCCTTGAAGGCGCTTGGAGCATTACTCCAACACAGTGGTCCAACAGCTATTTCGACAACCTGTTTGGTTACGAATGGGAGCTGGTCAAGAGTCCGGCCGGAGCCTGGCAGTGGACTCCGAAAGAGGAGTCGGCGAAGGGAACCGTCCCGGACGCTCATGATGACTCAAAGAGACACGCTCCGATGATGTTCACGACAGACATTGCTCTGAGGATGGATCCAGAGTATGGAAAGATCTCAAAGCGGTTCCATGAGAACCCTGATCAGTTCGCCGACGCTTTTGCTAAAGCCTGGTACAAGCTGACTCATCGCGACATGGGCCCGGTGACTCGTTGCCTTGGCCCTGAAGTTCCCGAGCCGCAGCTGTGGCAGGACCCGGTTCCGGCCATGGATTATGAACTCATCGACGAACAGGATGTCGCGGCTTTGAAGAGCAAACTTCTGGCTTCCGGGTTGTCTGTGTCTGATCTGGTTTCAACGGCATGGGCATCGGCGTCGACGTTCCGCGGCACGGATAAACGAGGTGGAGCCAACGGGGCAAGAATTCGACTTGCTCCGCAGAAAGATTGGGAAGTCAACAAGCCAGCACAGCTGGCGAAGGTGCTGCCAGTGCTGGAAAAGATCCAGCAGGAGTTTAACTCAACGCAGACCGACGGAAAGAAAGTCTCACTGGCCGATCTGATCGTGCTGGGTGGTAATGCTGGTGTTGAACAGGCAGCGAAGAAGGCTGGGCATGAAGTCAAGGTTCCATTCTCACCGGGTCGCACTGACGCGACACAGGAGCAGACAGATGTCGCTTCGTTTGCCGTGCTGGAGCCGACTACGGACGGCTTCCGCAACTACTTTGGACATACTCAAGATCGTCCGGCCGAGGAGTTGCTGATTGATCGAGCTCACCGGCTGACGTTGTCGGCGCCAGAGATGACTGTGCTTGTCGGAGGCCTGCGAGTGCTCAACACGAACGTCGGGTTTCCTCAATTGGGTGTGCTGACGAAGCAGCCTGAAGCGTTGACCAACGACTTCTTCGTGAATCTGCTCGACATGAGCACCGAGTGGCAGAAGTCGGCAGTTTGCGATCACTTCTTTGAAGGGCGAGATCGTAAGACGGGTGAAGTTCGCTGGCTGGGCAGTCGAGTGGATCTAGTGTTCGGTTCCAACTCGCAACTGCGAGCACTCGCGGAGGTCTATGCCAGCGAAGACGCGGAGCAAAAATTTGTGAATGACTTTGTGGCCGCGTGGACCAAAGTCATGAACCTCGATCGCTTCGATCTTGAACCCGCTGTGCGCAGCGGAGCAAAGGCCGTGGCTTCTCGTTAAGGTTGATGACTGAGGTGATCGTTACGACAGACCGCTGGACTTCCAGGGTTCAGCGGTCTTTATCTGCGCCAACAGCCGGGACGTGTTCATCGTTGTTGAGTTCATTCGTAGTGCCGAATGAAGTCGGCATTGAACACCATCAGTTGGTGGCGGGGGGCCAGAAACCTTTTACCGACAGAAGTTGTGTGCAGAACGCCTAAACAACAACTATGGAACCTGAGTAACGGTGATGGACTTAATGATCAAGGTTCCTTCCGCAATGAAGAAGCCAAATTTTCCGTTGGGCTCCATCGAACTGCTCATTCCTCCGTTGTGGCGATCATCCACGATGGTTGTGATGGCTCCAGACTGATCAAAAGCAAACTTCATTTCAAAGAACTGGTTTGGCTTCCGCACGACAGATTGAACACCAATTTCTTTGACGTCAAAATCATGTCCCATTTTTCCGACGTTTACTGAGTCTCCACTGCCAAGAATTGAGCTGGTGTAGCCAGAGACTTTGCCCTGATTGTCCCGCACCCGAATGGCAACCCAGGCTCTGGTGTTTTCTGACGCACACATATTCACTTTCATGATCTCACGGACGGCGAAATCCTTCGTAGTCAGGAAAGCCGATTTATCGCCGCGTCCGGTCAGCGCGAGTACGCCATTGCCGATTTGCATCTGTGTGCCGCCTAGCGGATTCCAGCCTCCGAAGTTGGCATCATTAAGGAAAGGTGGCCAAATGGAATCGAGTTCCAGCTGAATCTTGCTGGCCTGCTCATCCTATTTTTCCTTCGAATAGTCTCGAATAGCAAAGCGGTACGTTTCCAGAAGTCGGTCGTACGACCTGGACCGTTGACTAAACATTGCGGCATCACAAAACGAGGGCAAGAGGCCAAAAGCTTTGTATCGCTCCATTTGAAAAGCAATGTTCTGAACGTCTGCAGCGGCTCCGTTATTTCGAGCCTGCTTCTCGGCCTTTTCCACCCGAGACATCACGGTCTTGTCGAGTCTCTCCAGCACTGCAGCGTGCTTACTGCGTTCCTTCTCAAGTCGCTCTTCAATTTCATCACCACGGAGTTGCGATGGGTGCGGCATGCCAGCGATCACAAACAATAGTATGGCTCGAATACACCAACGCATCGGTATCATCCTTCATAATGAAATGTGACCGCAAATCCGGCAGCAAGGCGATATCGAGGGGTTATATCGGCGGGAGGTGTGAGGTGGGGGGGGGCTGCAGGTCCAGGTGAAATCAAAACCAGTCGGGTAAGGCGTAGGGTCAGACAGGAGCATGACGACTCACAATGTACTGGGCAAGTCTGCCGAATTCAGAATTGTCTATCGTCTATGCTAACGCGGGAACAGCGCCGTTGTCGGATGTGGATGTGGATCTGGAACTGACCACAGGGACGCTTGGGACGATCCTTCCTGCAGCTTGGTTGAAGCGACGAACGTTCGTCGAGCAATAATGGCGGCATCGCCAGAGCGGGTTTCAAATATCAAGAATCGCTACGCCGTCGAAGCGAGCCGCTTCTC
>CANHVD010000425.1 GCA_947463775.1 Planctomycetaceae bacterium
GTTGACCCACAGTTTACCGAATACGTCGTGGTCACAACGGACGGTCGACTCTTGAACGGCCTGATGATTGCAGAATCGACAGACTCCGTCACACTTCGCCAGCCCGAAGGTCGTGAGCAGACGATTCCCCGCAGTGATATCGAAGAACTGAAGACAACCAACAAGTCTTTGATGCCCGAAGGAATCGAACGTGACGTGACCGTGGAACAAATGGCCGACGTGCTGGAGTTCCTGAAGGGGCGATAAGAGGAAGAATCCCGTCGGCGGAGCGACGGGGGTACGGTACACCCGTCGCTCCGCCGACGGGAACTTGTGGTGGTCAGCAATCGACACAGGAAACAGGTCTGTCTGTGACATCCGCGTGGGACACGTTAAAAGGTCATCAGGAACAGCGAGCGTTGTTCGAACGTTCGGTGCAGCGCGGACGGTTGTCGCATGCGTATGTGCTGGCGGGATCAGATGGCATTGGCAAGCGAAAGTTCGCTCGATTGCTGGCTCAATCGATGTTCTGTCGTGAGCGTAAGCCTGATGAGATCGACGCCTGCGGTGAATGCCGAGCGTGTCGCAGCTTTATCGCGGGTACCTGGCCGGATTATATTGAGATCGGACTGCCGGCTGGCAAATCCGTCATCCCGATTGAACTCATCGCGGGGGATAGCGACAAGCGAGGCCGTGAAGGTTTGTGCTTTGAGTTGTCGATGTCACCTCAAGCTTCGGATCGGCGAGTCGCCATCATCAACGACGCGCACCGGATGAATGCCGAAGGAGCGAACTCCCTGCTGAAGACTCTGGAGGAACCTCCGGCCCGGGCGTTGATTCTTCTGGTCTGCGACAATCCCGATTCGTTGCTGCCAACGATTCGATCACGCTGTCAGGTTGTTCGATTTTTTCCGATGACCGAAACGGACGTTCGCGACATCCTGATTGCCGAAGAAATGGTGGAGAGTCCCGAAGAAGCGGCCACGATTGCGGCCATGGCCGAAGGCAGCATAACTCTGGCAGCACAGTTGTTGAATCCGGACCTGCGACAGCTTCGCCAACTGATCAGTCAACAGCTTGATCAACTGGAGAACATGAAGCCGGTGGAGGTTTCTAAACAGGTCACTGATGAGCTGGAACGAATCTCATCCGGAGCCGATGAACAGCGTCGCAACGGACAATGGCTGCTGCGATTTGTCGCTGAGGTTTTGAATGGTCGTTTGCGAAGACTCACCTCAGGCGATTTCTCAGACCCGTTGCTGAAGCGATTTGGCGTTCGCAACGGCGTTGATATGCTGGCCCCGTTGCTGGATCGAGTGATCTCGGCGGCTCATCAGATCGAAGGCAACTCGCCGGTCAGATTGGTGCTCGAAGCCATGTTCGATGACATCGCTCGGCAACTGCGACTTGGGCCAATTTCTGCAAGGTAAAGTCTAATTTTGCAGACTGGCCACTCTTGTCCAATAAAAAAACGACGGGCAGAAATACCCGTCGTACTTTGAGTGAATTGGTGGATCCTATGGATTTCGAATCGCCCAAAGATGTTTGAAGGTTCTCAGGTAGATCGTGCCGTTGGAGATCGCCGGTGATGACGACTGATCTTCACCCAGTTCATTCACGGCCAGGGTTTTGAATTCTCGCCCGGTCTGAACCACCGTGATGCGACCATCGCGAGCGGTCATGTAAAGCTTACCGTCAGCGATCACGGGTGACGCACGATGACGCTGGCGATGAGTCGCCTCGGAGTACACTTCTTTGCCAGTCATGGCTTCCAGAACGGTCAGGTTTCCGTTCTCCATGCACAGATAAACCAGATCATCAAGGATGACTGGTGTTGGCACGTCAGGAGTTCTTTTCCACGACCACAGCAGCATGTCAGCTTTGCCAGTGATGTCTCCGGTGCCATTGGGCTTGATCGCCAGCAGAGGATGTTGCTTGGCCGACGGGACAACAATGATGCCCGGGGCTGAAACCGGTGAAGCTACGAATCGCAAAGTCGGATCGTATGGCAGAACTTTGTCATCGCGACGATTCAACCCGCCGCATCGCCAGACTTCATGACCATCCTTTAGGTCGTGAGCCACCACAAAGTCGGCACCATGGCTCAAAAGCAGCTTGGTCTCGCCATTCTGATACATCATGGGTGAGGCATAGGAATGCTCATTTTCGGCTTCTGCATCGCTGGGGCGATCGACCTTCCAGACTTCTTTGCCAGTGGCTCCGTCAAGTGCCACGACGCAGGCTTCACGAGTTTTCGGATCACCTTCGCCATGAATCAACTGCAAATAGAGCACGCCGTTGTCCAGCACTGGTGTGGAACTCATGCCGAACTGAATGCTGAACTTGCCGTAGCGATCCTGAAGATTGAACTTCCAGACTTCTTTGCCATCAACCGTGTAACAGCCCAGTGTGCCTTCACCCATGAAGGACCAGACATGTTTGCCATCAGTCAATGGTGATGGTGACGCGGAGTTGCCTTCGTCACCGCGAGCATCCTTATTGCCGGAAGCCACAACCTGTTTCCAGAGTTCTTTGCCGTCGGTGCTGACCGCCATCAGCAGCAAGTCGCCGCCGGCATTGACGGATGTCAGGAAGATCTGTTTGTCCCAGACGACAGGCGAGGCCCCGGCGGAACCGGGCAGTTCCAGCTTCCACGCGACGTTCTTCGTTGGGCTCCATTCCGTCGGAAGATTCTTTTCGGTGCTGAGTCCATTTCCGGATGGACCTCGCCACGCCGGCCAGTTGTCGGCGAGCACTGACGCAGAGAAACCAACGGAGACGGCCAACAGCACAAGCCCACGAATCACGGAAACCACGGGAATTCCTCACAAAGGCAGGACGAATCAGGAACGAGGGTCCGCAGTTTGCCGACAGCCAACTCGCCCGTCAATCGAACCGCTGATTGCCTGTTATCCAGAGCGCCCCTGGGAGTGAAGCCTGCGATTCGGGGCGCGCGGTGCGTGCGAAGGATTAACCACAGAGGTCACAGAGTCCACAGAGGGGAATCGCAGAGAGAGCGTACGTTTTTGAACGCAGGGGCCGCAGAGTAACGCAGAGGGAAAAAAAGCTCTTCTGCTTCCTCTGCGTTACCCTGCGAACTCTGCGTTCTAAAAACCGCTTTCGCCCCTCCTGTGCTTCATCTGTGCTCTCCGTGACCTCTGTGGTGAAAACTGCGATTTGCTCGCAGCCGTTATGATCCGTGATGCGCAAACCACCGCGCAGCAAAAAACCATCGGACAATCTCGAAAGACTGTCCGATGGTGTGTTTTCTCGACGTGGTCAGATCGCCGAGGCCTCTCGTTGGTTTCTCAGGCCAACTGCTTTCGACGGTTAACAAGCGTCCGAATACGTTCGGCGAGCAGAGCTGCGTCGAATGGTTTTCGGAAGGTTTCGTTAAACACCGAACGGTCGAAGCCAGATGCGTTGTCTTCGTCGCTGAGCAGACCGATCAGAACGGTTTCGGTGAACTCTGTGTTTCTCCGAAGGTTCTGAGCAATCATTAACGCTTCTTCGCGTCCCATAACAAAGTCCACCACGACACAATCGGGGTGAATAGACTCTGCCTGGATACCAGCTTCAAAGCCACTTGCAGCAATTTCGATCTTAAAGTCGTCGTTGGAAATCATCTCATTCAAACTCGATCGAGTTGTCAGATCTGAACCAACGAGCAAAATTTTGCCCATCGCTTCGTCTTCCAGCTCGCCGAGCGGCATTCCGTGTTCCTTAAGGAACCGGATAAGATGTTCGCGTGGAATGCGTCTATCTTGTGAGCCAGGAATTCGATAGCCTCGTAGTCGTCCGGAATCGAACCACTTTGAGACAGTACGCGGGGCAACTTTACAGATCTTTGCTACCTGACCAGTAGTGAAGATCGTCTTCATGGGCGGGCTCTCCAATCAGTTCTGCACCATCCCGGTTCCCGTCCTAGGAACCCGGATCGCCATTACTCGGATGTCCCATTTCGGATGAGTTTCAGAAAAGAAACTCGCTGTCGTGACAGCCGAAACAGAACGCGGGTCCGAGATAACAACAGGGGTCGTTCTTTGGATTGCGTGCGGCGCAATCCCGTGCCTGCACAAGGCACTGGGAGATATTTCACTCTGCAAATCGATCAAGACGTGCAGCGACCTTTTCCGGACATCCCTTCCGTTACGGTCAGACGCTGAAATACCCCCCTGGCGAATCAAACTATTGTGCTTCCTGGCCTCCCCGGGTAATCACACTCAGTGTTATTACCGCCACAACAGGATGACAATCGCCTGCTTTATGTTCGTCGTTTCGATGGGAACGACTTTAAGACGTTTTACAGACCTGCAGCAACTGCCTGGAAGAAGCCGTACAACGGCTGAAGCGGTTAACCGTCGGACACGGCTGGTTTTCGCTTCTCGGTGGTCCGTTTTCGGACTAGCACAAGAGTCAGCTATCAGCACAGTCGTTCTGTCTGAAAACGGAAAACCTCAAACCGAAAACCAGCCGTTTCGCGGCTATGCCGCTTTGCTCTTCTTCGCGGCGGCGATGAAGTTGCCGTGTTCGTCGACATCTTCGAATCGCAGTGAGAGTCGACGGGAGATCCCGGACTCTTCCATCGTGACACCGTATAATACGTCTGTCACGGCCATCGTAGGCTTGCGGTGAGTAATCATGATGAACTGCGTATTCTGCTGGAACTCGCGAAGCACGTTCACGAATCGGCCGATGTTCGCGTCATCCAGCGCGGCATCGACTTCGTCCAGAATACAGAACGGACTAGTGCGGCTCTTGAAGATCGACAACAGCAACGCCACGGCTGTCAGCGTCTTCTCTCCACCGCTCAGCAACGAAATGCTGCGAAGTTCCTTGCCGGGCGGGCGAGCCACCACATCAATCGAACATTCCAGTACATCTTCCGGGTCTTCCAGAATCAGGTCGGCTTCGCCACCGCCGAACAGTTTGCGGAACAGTTCCCGGAAATAGCCGCGAATGATCTCGAAGGACTCGACAAACATCCGCTTGCTCTCAACATTGATCCGTCGCACGATGTCTCGCAGGGTATCGCGAGCTGATTCAAGGTCGGTCAACTGCATGTGCAGCCGCTGAAAGCGAGTTTCCAGCTCGATCAGATTGTCGAGACTCTCGCTGCCGGAATTACCAAGCTTCTTCAACTGTCTTCGCAAACGCTCAACGCGGCGATCAATCTCTGTCCGCATTTCTGTGTATTGGTCAGTATCCGCAACGATGGCCTGAGCCGCTTCATCGAACAGAATCGGAACCGGTGCCGACGCCGCGCCTGTGGACATCTTCAGCACGCTCTCGGATTCGCTTTCCGATTCACTTTCGGAGGATTCTGAGTTCTGGCGCTGCAGCCAGACGGCAATGGCTGAACGGCCGCTCGCGACCGCTTCTCGCACTTCCAGCTGAAACTCTTCCCGAATTCGATCAGCTGTCGTGGACAATTGGTGATCGATGCCGCGAACCTGCAACTCCACTTCGTGGTGTCGAGATTCATGCAGTCGCAGAGTTTCCCGGAGTTGCGTTTCGGCTGCAGTCGCTGCATTTCGGTTGGCTCGCAGGCGATTTCTCGTGCTGGCTCGCAGATGAACTTCGGTTGCCAACTGTTCGTCGGAGACGCTGAGTTCAGCAATTTCGGCCGAAGAGTTCA
>CANHVD010000426.1 GCA_947463775.1 Planctomycetaceae bacterium
AACGGGGCTGCGACATAACGCCGTTCGACCGGCTGCAGTTCCAGTTCGCAGCGAATGCGATAGATCATCGGCAACATCAGCACCATGGCGATGGCACCGGACAACCAGGCCGCCATTTGCAGTCGTGATGTGGTGAGCACACCGCGAGCACCACGGATCAGCGATAACCAGCGACTGTCAGCCACTTTCTGAAGTACGCCAAGGCAACCAGCCAGAGCACCGGCCCCGGCACGGAGAAAGCGTTCGGCTTCACGAATGCGATCCGTTATCGCGGCGTCGTTAGTGCTTAACGGCAAAGTCACGAGGATGCAGCCCATCGCATCGCCGGATTCGGTTTGAATCGGCATGCTGACGAGACTGTCGCCATAGCCAGACTCCGCTAGTTGCTGATGTGACAACAGGGCGTGGCGATTGGACAATTCCAGTGCAGGCCAAACGCCACTGGTGGACCGAATCAGCGATTCCTGCAGTGCCGATTCTACCAGCCGGGTTTCTTCGGAGAACGGATCAATAACCGCACCGCCTGAGATCGCAGCGACCTTGACTTCTGATCGACCACTTCGGCACATCCCTATCACAACTCGATCGGCCTGCAGATACGTTTGCAGCGAATCCGCCAGTCGCTGACATCCTGAGTTGGAATCATTTGCTGACTGGACGTGCGCCACAAGTTCAATCAGGGCCGCGACGGTGGATGCGTTTTGAGCGTTCTGGCGGCCAGCTTGTTGTAACGACCATTCGCCGATGAACGAAGAAAGCATCAGCAACGACGTTGCGACTTGATTATTCCTGTCATCCAGAGCGATCTGCGGAGAAGCTGGCGGCTGCGTAATCATCAGCAGGCAATGGCCCGGTAGTGAACCGATCGGCAGAGCGCACAGGTTCAGTTCATCGCCCACAGAGGTCCATGTCAGATCATTTCTGAGCAGACATTCAGTAGCCGTCCGCTTGAGTTGATCGCGCAAACTCTGCGACGCACCTTCAATCGGAGCCAGCAGGCCTTCGAGATATTCGGTCTGCCCGATCTGTGAGCCGGAAGGATGACGCCAGACCAGCAATGTCGGCTGACAAGCTCTTTGCAGATACGCTGCGACGACCTTCTGGACATCGTTCAGGTCTTTCGCATTCAGTAAACTGTTGCGAGTTGTCTGGAACAGATGCTGAACAGAATTGCCATCGGCACGGCCATCCGCAGGGAGATTGTCCTGCACCTCGCAGGTTGTCGATCCATCTGACGAAAGCACAGGAAGATACCTCAGTGTCAGCAGAGATTTTCAGAAAGTTCGCGGGAAATTGATCGCTTAGTTTCGAACCGCGACCGGCGTTGATTTGCCCGGTGTTCCGCTGGATTCTTCAGGAGTCATTTTGACAGTTTCAGCAGCCGGGACAGATGCTGCTGGTTTGGTTGTTTCAGGAGCAGGTGTTGCAGCCGGGGTCGAATCTCCAGCGGAGTGTTCCATCACAAGAATCGCTCGCTCTCCGCTCTGATGCTGACGAGCAGAGTTGGGCAAACGGACTTTGACTCGCACTGATGAATTCGATGTGTCGGAAGTAGGAGAGACATATTCAATAATGCCTTCAGTCAGGACCTGATCGGCTCCCAGTTTCAGCTCGACAACCTGATCCTTTTCAACTTCATTTCGCTGAGACAATGGAACAGAGAACACAATCAACAGCGGGTCTAGCTGTACGAGACGTGCTATCGTGGGGTCCGAAGGCGAAACGAATTCGCCGGCTTCTCGGGACAGCTCAGAGATCACTCCGTCCATCGGAGCAATCACCTGACGCTGCTTTAGTTGAGATTCGATTCGGCGCGATTCCAGTTGTTTGACTTCGAGATCTTCTTTAACCGACAGCAGGCGAGCTTCGGCGATGCGAATCTCGGTTTGAATACGATCGACTTCCTGTTGGCTGGCATGATCACGCTCGCGAAGCTGCTTGAGTTTTTCCTGTTCCTGAATCTTCATGTCGAGATCTGCCTGAGCGGACTTCAGGAGCCCTTCGGCGTTCATGCTGCGACGAGCAACTTCGAGAGACGCTCGCAGGATGTCGTCGTCCATAACCGCAAGGATATCTCCCTGCTTCACAATGGCCCCTTCAACGACTCGTACTTCCGACAACGTACCCATCTCTGATGCTGCGACTGAAATGTCACGGTACGGTTCTGTAAAGGCTTCTACCACGATGTTGGATTCCGGAGCATTCGGTTCGGAAGCCGCAGCCTTTGCCGGAGGCGCAGAAACCGGAATACTGGCCCCGGCTGTTTGCCGCAGAGACTCCTGAGATACGGTTGCGGAGGCAGTTCCATTGGCTGAAATAAGTTTTGTCGCCACCGGAGCCATTGATCCGTTTTCACCAGGCTCAGTCATGGCGGTCACTGCAAAAACAGCGACAGGAACTGCGAGCGCGGCGGCGGAAAACAGTGTTTTACGGGTCAGCATTGTACACCGGGAGTTCTGTTGGCGGATCAAGAAGGTGTTGCAACAACGCAACGTGTCCGTACAGACCCTAGGTCATGATTGGAACGATCGACGTTAAAAACACTGGCGGTAGGGAAGGTCGATGGGAGATTATTCCTTGTTCGCGACTGCTTCTGGTTGTATCGATTGTACGCTCGGAACATCAGGCCGACTTTTGTACGATCCCAACCCGTGTTTCCTGATCAATGTTGGTGCTCGATATCCCTGAGGTATCACTATGTCACGCAGATTGCTCGTCGCTGTTGCCCTGCTGCTTTGGAGTCCGTTGACATCGGCGGATGATGTCAGCTTCTCACGCGATATTCGCCCGATTCTTGCGGCTAACTGTTTTGGCTGCCACGGTACGGACGAAGGGCATCGAGAAGGCGACCTGCGACTGGACACGTTCTCCGGGGCTACAGCGGAGCATGATGGACGAGCGGCAATTGTTCCGGGGAAACCTGAGGCCAGTGAGTTACTGGAACGAGTCAAGTCTCATGATGCGGACTCCGTCATGCCGCCTCGTGAAACCGGCAAGGCTCTGACTGCTCAACAAGTTGACATGCTGGAACGATGGATTCAGTCCGGGGCCGAGTATCAGCAGCATTGGGCCTTCATTGCTCCGGTTTCTCCACCAATCCCTGAGTTTGCTGATGAACAATTCCGGCAATGGATTAAGAATCCGATCGATGCATTCATTCTGCAGCGACTTCAAAAAGAAGGCCTGCGTCCAGCACCTGTCGCGGAATCCTCGACCTTGCTGCGGCGAGCGTCGCTGGATCTGATTGGATTGCCGCCTGAACTGTCAGAGCTGGATGCCTTTGCCTCAGCCTCGGAGTCGTCGGCTGAAGATTCTTTGGTAAGCGACGATGTGCGGTGGAGCAAAGAGATCGATCGACTTTTGGCCTCTCCGCATTTCGGAGAAAAGTGGGCTCGCCATTGGCTGGATGCGGCACGGTACGCGGATTCCGATGGCTTTGAGAAAGACAAGCCGCGGTTTGTCTGGTTTTATCGCGACTGGGTTGTTCGTTCGTTCAACAATGACAAGCCGTACAACGAGTTTCTGAAGGAACAATTAGCTGGCGATTTAATCCCGAAGCGAACTCAGGATCAGCTCGTTGCCACCGGCTTTCTTCGTAACTCGATGATCAACGAAGAGGGCGGAGTTGATCCGGAGCAGTTCCGGATGGAGGCTATGTTCGATCGCATGGATGCGGTGGGTAAAGCGATGCTGGGAGTGACCATTCAATGTAGTCAGTGTCACAATCACAAGTACGATCCGATCAGCCAATCGGACTACTATCGGATGTTTGCGTTTCTGAATAACTGCGATGAAGCGCAGGCGACAGTCTATACTCAGGACGCTTTACAGAAACGAGAAGCGTTGATGTCGGAGATCCTGCGCCTCGAAACGGAGCTTCAAAACGCTCGTCCGCAGTGGCGTGAAAAGTTGAATGACTGGGCCAACGATATTGCTCAACAGACTAATCCATGGTCGATCGTCAGGCCGGAACTGGATAGCAGCGGCGGACAGAAACACTATCTGCTCAATGATGGTTCTGTACTCGCGCAGGGCTACGCGCCGACCAAGCATACGACTGCGTTCAGTTGTAATACCGAGCTGAAGAGTCTGGCCGGGTTTCGCCTGGAATTGTTGCTGGATTCGAATCTGCCGCACGGGGGCCCCGGACGTGCCGTTGATGGACTGTGTGCGATCACGGAGTTTCAGGTTGATGTTGCTCCTTTGTCTGATCCCGGGAAGTCAACGAACGTTAAGTTTGTTGCAGCTACGGCGGATGTGAGTCCTCAGCAGGAAAAAGAACTCGCGAAGATCTTTTACGATAAGACCGACAAGAAGCGAATCACTGGGCCGATTGAGAAAGCGTTTGATGGCGATAACCTGACGGCGTGGAGTATTGATGCTGGGCCTGGACGCAGTAACGTGCCACGGAATGCTGTCTTCGTGCCGGAGACGCCGCTCAGCAGTGAGTCGGGGTTTCGGCTTACGTTTAAGCTTGTTCAAATGCATGGGGGCTGGAACAGCGACGACAATCAGAATAACAATCCCGGGCGATTTCGATTCAGCGTAACAGATCAGGCTTCGCCGGTGGCCGACTTGGTGCCTCCCGCAGTGCGTGTTGCAGCCCTTAAAACAGACGAGCAACGGACGGACGAAGATTGGGCTGGGTTATTCAGCTACTGGCGAACAACAGTGCCGGAGTTTGCTTCGACGAACGCTGCTATTGAGGAACTCTGGGCACAGCATCCGGCGGGGGAGACTCAACTTGTGTTACATGAACGCGAGGTTCGCCGGCCGACGTATTTGCTTACGCGCGGAGATTTTCTGAAGCCTGCCGATCAGGTTACTGCTGGCGTTCCGGGCGCTCTGAATCCTTTGGTAGACTCGGAAGTTCCTGAGCGTCTGCGGATGGCTGAATGGATCGCCGATCGCCACTCTCCGACAACAGCGCGTGCGATCGTCAATCGGATCTGGCAGGAATACTTTGGAACTGGGCTGGTGCAGACGGCGGAGGATTTGGGAACACAGGGCGAGTATCCCTCTCATCCGGAGCTGCTTGATTGGCTGGCGGTGGAACTGATGGATCACCGCTGGAGTCTCAAACACATCCATCGCCTGATTGCGAATTCGGCGACTTATCGACAATCTTCACATGTCACAAAAGAGCTTTACCAGCGTGATCCTGCGAATCGTCTGTTGGCGCGAGGGCCTCGATTCAGGTTGTCGGGAGAAATCGTTCGCGACGTGGCTTTGGCTGTCAGCGGTTTGCTGAATCGAGAAGTCGGAGGTCCACCGGTTTATCCACCAGCTCCCGATTTTCTGTTTCTTCCGCCAGCGAGTTATGGTCCCAAGGCCTGGATGACGGAGTCCGGAGCCAATCGTTACCGTCGAGCACTTTACACGTTCCGCTTTCGATCGGTTCCATATCCGATGTTGCAGAACTTCGATACTCCTCGTGGTGATGCGGCGTGTGTGCGTCGAGTTCGTTCGAATACTCCGATTCAGGCTTTGACAACCTTGAATGAAGACCTGTTCGTGGAATGCAGTCGAGCGCTCGCGATGCGAATTGTTGCGGTGGCCAACGATGATCAGGAACGCATCATCCATGCATTTCGGCAATGCACGGGGCGGTC
>CANHVD010000427.1 GCA_947463775.1 Planctomycetaceae bacterium
AAACTTGCGAGATCACAGTAAAGAGTGACTGGCAATGGAGCCGGTCCCGGTTTTGTTAGGGCCTATTTGCAACTCAGAGCACAATGACCCGAGTAGATCGCAAAGAACCTTCCCCCGGGTGCTCTCAAACGTAGGTTCTGTAAATCTGCAGGTTGTTGAATTCATGAAACAGATGATGTGTTCGTGGAGGTGAACAGGGCAGATTGAGTGAAATCTGTCAGTCATACCGATTGATCTGTTGAGCAGAACTTTCCCGAGAATGAATGCAATGTGCACAGGCCACAGGATCGCTACACTTCGCTGCAGTGTCGTCATCTGCGGAGAACCATGCCCTTGAAGATTCACTCACACCGCCAGAACATCCGTGTGGCCTGCTGTGAGTACCGCGTGGTTGCCCCTGTCGTTTTTTACAGATGTCTTTGAAATTGAATGAAAGTTGAAAGTGCTCCGGATCGGTTCCATAGAGCTGGACTTGCCCGTCGTTCAAGCAGCGTTAAGCGGCTACAGCGACTGGCCGATGCGCGCGATTGCCAAAAGACTCGGAGCACCCTATTCGATTTGCGAAGTGATGACCGATTCGTTTGTTAGTTCGCTGAAGGACCGAGCAAAGACACGGCATCACCTGTATCTGGAGGAAGGTGATCATCCAGCGGGTGCCCAGTTGATGGGGTCTGAGCCGGATGAATTTCCCGGTGCTGCACTGAAACTGGTTGAAGCGGGCTTTGATGTTGTTGACATTAACTTTGGATGCCCCGCAAAACGTTCAGGCGGACGATGTCGAGGCGGATATCATCTGGGGCAACCTGAAGTTGCGATTGAGATCCTGCGACGAGTCCGGGATGCTGTTCCATCGCCCATACCAGTGACCGTCAAGATGCGACGCGGCCTGGATGATACTCCACAGAGTCGCGACAACTTTTTTCGAATCATCGAGACGGCCTTTGAGACCGGGATTGCCGCCGTCACAGTGCATGGTCGCACTGTCGAACAAAAGTATATCGGTCCCAGTCGCTGGTCGTTTCTGAAGGAAGTTCGACAGCTCTTCCCCGGCCGAACATTGCTCGGCAGCGGTGATTTATTCACAGCGGCCGATTGCGTGCGCATGCTTCAGGAGACGGGCGTCGACGGTGTCACAGCGGCACGAGGTTCGATCGGCAACCCGTGGATCTTTTCTCAGGCGGCCGCTTTGCTTCACGGCGAACCATTGCCTGACGCGCCAACAGTGCATGAACAGCGTGATGTTGTATGTGAGCACTTTCGACTGGCCGAACAGATCCTGCCGGCCGATCAGGTCTCAAAACAACTTCGAAAGTTCTGCATTCATTACTCCAGCTGGCATCCTGACGCAGCGGCTGTCCGAGCAGCCTTCATTGCTGTGAAGAATGCGACCGACTGGCATGACGTCATCAGCCGCTGGTATGCGATTGATCGACCAGGGCAGTATCCAGCCGACCCCGGCAACACCGGAACGGGGAATCTTTCGGCCAGTCAACTGGCGGAGTAAACCGCAATGCAGGCAGCGGCAAGTTGCTTCATCGGCAAGGAGCAGGCTTTCGCCGATTCGCAGTTCCCCGGCGGCCACGAACTGCTGTCGGTCTTCACTCCAGAACGGATGGCTCAAAGTTGTGCCGACAGGCTCGTTGGCGTCTTCAATCTGCAGGTCCAGAATCTCGGCGTTCTCGTGGATGAACTTGGCGGTGACGAGGTAACCTTCGCCAGACATTGGTGTCGGGTAGGGTTGAATTTCGCGGACGGTGAAGCCAGCTGAGATGCCGTATTCCGTGAGATCGACAAAGATCGTGCTGCCGATGTTGAGTGGTTCGGTCGTGATTCAGAACAGACCAAAGTAGCCGTCTCGCTCCGTCGAGACGAGCATTTGATCTTTCGTCTGCAAGACTCGATGTAGACCGTTTTGTGTGAACCCGTCGTGAGAGTCCACGGGCCAGATGGATGAAAGCGGGGTACTGCAAGGCTCGTCTCGGCGGAGCGAGACGGCTGCTTTGGTTGATCTCGGAGCGACACAGCGACGTTCAATGAATACTCGTTCTGAGGCCGCTTGAACATAAATCGAATGTCCTGCCCTGCAGGCTCGGTTGGCAGGATCTGCAGCGAGTGGCCCGGTCAGGAGACCGGCCACAACAGTGCTGGACGCTCCGGTGAGATCGACGTGAGATCGACCGACGCGAGTTAGCCCCCAACCGTTCGCTGCTCCTGTTACATCTCCCGGCATCGGCCCCAAATCTTCCGTTGCACGCGTCGGTGGTCACGACGTGGTCAAGACCGGAGTGAGGAATCAGCCCGGAGGAAACCCCTGTGCGTCTTTGTGATTGGGTCTGTTGATAAGACGAGCATCGGAATTGGCACAGCTCCGATTGCTGTTACGCGGCGCAATACAACCTCCTCATGGTGAGCGATTTGTCCGGAATATGTCGACACAGCCTGAAGCATAAAGGCGGCCATACTGTGAGTTTGTCAGCTCGAAGCTCACAAAGACTGGACCTCAATCATTGAAAGATGTATTCCGCATTTTCTTCAACTACGATCTGGATCAATACGAATGCTGACGTGAGTGCAGTTCCAATCCGTGCCGCGTTTTTTCGGCTGGAAAGAATCGGAACCAATGAGAATCCTTCTTTGCCTGACAACCCTTGTTTCGGTCGCCACCGCAATGGCCACCAGCGTTTCGGCACTGCAGCCACCTGCGTCACGGTTACCAGTGCCTGAACTACCAGTGCCTCAACTGCCGGTGCCCGGAATTGATGAGTCTGACACTAAAGAATCAAGTGCTCACTTGCCCGCCCGGCATTTGGCGGTGGCCGCCTCTGACAAAGTACCGCCTGACTTTCATGCGTCACCTCAGCTTGAGGTCTACGGTAACTTTCACACCATTGGCCTGATCGCATCGATTCCCAAAGAACTCACAGCGACAGACATCAGCACGATGCGGAGTTACCTGAATGTTGACGGACAATGGCGTCCTCAACACGACCTCGTGCAGGTTGGCGATTTCCCATGGTTCGCAACAAGCATCTTCTGGTTGCAGCCAAACAGCACCTACCAGTTCAAAGTCGAAGTTGTCGGTCTTGATGACAAAGTGATGGCTGTCTGGTATGGCGAGGGAAACACACGGCAGGATCCGGTTCTCCATCAATCCTCAGACAGCCTTTATGTTGCCAAAAACGGGGATGACAGGCACCCCGGAACAAAAGAGCGACCCTTCAAAACAATCGCGCGAGGGTTCTCAGCCGTCACTGCAGGACAAACACTGTTGATTCGTGAAGGCCAGTATCATGCGGGCCGATTAGAGCTGGCTCATGATGGCCAACAACACGCTCCTGTCGTCATTCGATCTTTCCCCGGTGAGAAGGTGATCATCGATGGGACAGACCCGGAAATGTCTGACTGGGAAACGTGGCGATCAGACGGAGCAGGTGTTTTCAGTACCCCATGTCAGGGAAACTATCGTGCCGTCACGGTCATCCGCCAAAGTGACGATAGAGCCACCCGTCTGTTTCCAGTTCTCGAGCTGAAGCATCTTCAAAACCGAGCGATCCCAGCGGTCGGTACCTTCCGCGAACTGGGCATTGAGGGTGCCGTCTTTTGCGATGGACAACGAATCCCTATCTCATTTCAGGAACCATTGGATGGCCACGTTATTCATGTGAGCGGTTTTGATCGCGGTATCGTCCTCGATACCCGCAACCACGTGCAGATCGATGGACTGGAACTGAATCATTACGGTCGAGACGAATCCTCCTGCGCGATTTATGTGCTGAATTCTTCGGATATCCTGATTCAGAACTGCACGTTCCGTTACGATGATTCTCAAATCTACGCCAAGCTGAATTCGGATCGACTGACGGTCCAGAATTGCCTGTTCACGGATGAAATCTTTGATTGGTCCTTCGATTAGATGAAAGGCGACAGCGGCCTCAGTGGTCGCTTCGAAGGTGGCGTGATCAATGTCGATTCGAAATTCAACGGAAGAGGTCTCGTGTTTCGACGCAATCGAATCCGCAACTTCTTTGACGGCGTCCATTTGACACCGTGGACAGTCGATAACGCCCGCACAAACGAAATCGATTTTTATGAGAACATCATCGACGGCTGCATCGATGATTTCGTGGAAGCGGACGGGGATTCTCGAAATGTTCGAATCTTCGACAATTACATGAACCGCTCGCTGTCGGGTATCTCCGTCGCTCAAGCACTCGATGGTCCGACATTCATCATGTACAACGTCATCGGAAACTGCGGAATGGTGCCCGCATCTCAGCGACCGGGAAGTGAGAGCGCGGGGTATCCGTTCAAAACCAATGGAGGCAACGGCGAGGAAACAGGTTCAGGACCTTTTTAATTCTATCACAACACGGCCTATGGGAAAGTCTGCGTTTCAAGTGGATCTTCGGGGGGGGGACTCGAACGCTTCCGACCGACTCCATCACAGCCTGCGGTTTCGATCAGCTCATGGGGATTAGTCGCCTCAGCAGTGAAGCCGGAGCGACCAACATAATGACTAATGCAGCCAACTTCGCGTCAGCCGTCATTGCGAAGACCATGATGGCGTCAAGAAATATTATGCACAGCAGCATCAGACCCACAGTCTTCTGAATTCTGCGAGGAGACCCGGAGGGAATTGCGGCAGCTGCCCTCATCAGGAGATTCAGCGAGAGAATCAGCAACGCCATTCGACTTCCGCTGACAGCATTGGCAGAAGCTCCGTGGGTGCTGATGGCCCACGCATCCAGACTGATGCCGCCGATCAAAATGATCATACCGCAAACAAGCAATGCCGGACTGCTCTGCCCAGCTTCATTGCGAGCAAACACTGTCACACCAATGATGTAAATGCCCAATGCTGCTGCAACAGTGACTGGTAATGCATGCCACAAAGTGGACCAATCCGAAACTGCACTCGCGCCAAGCATCAAATTCAAAAACCGACACGCGCCCATCCCAAGCGGGGCTGCAATTGTGGATTTCAAAATTCCGTTATACAGCAGAACACACGGCACAATCATCACTGCGATAACGAGACTCGGAGTTCCCGCCATGGCAGCAGCGAGTACTCCTGCCAGCATCAGCACGCTTCCAAGAATCGCCGCGGATCGGAGTGAAATGCGTCCAGAGGGAATCGGTCGCTCGGGACGTTCCTGAGCATCCAGCTTTGCATCGAAGACATCATTGAGCACCATGCCACCAAGATAAAGCCCGGACGTGGACAGCAGCAGTAACCAAAGTTCCTTCTGAGCCGTTAGTTCAGCCACCTTGATTTGCGGCACTCGATGTGTGATCAGGAACCCGCAGAGGATGTTGGATAAGGCCGTGAAGACCGTCGGCAGCCTCACCAACTGAAGCCATGCCATCATCGTGCTGCGATTGCCGGAGACTTCGTCAAGCTGAGGCGATAGAGGAGCTGTAGGATTATTCATTTACAGTGTTGACCTGAGGAATGGTGGTTATCGTGAGTCGCTAACCGATGCTCTTTATGCGACTGGGTGTTTTCCTTGCCATCGTTGTCTGATCCACACCGTGAACATCGCAAACAGAATGAACAATAAACCGCCACCGGCCAGCAGATCTGAAGCCGACTGACTGAGATTGATTCC
>CANHVD010000428.1 GCA_947463775.1 Planctomycetaceae bacterium
CCAGACCACCTTCTTGTGGCGATCCACTTCAATCAACTGCGGATTCTTCGGGCCCGCATGACAGTTATTGATCAGGATATTTCCACCGGGCAGAACCTGTAGCGATGTTACCCACGCGAGCTGTATCCCGGGCAAGTCATTCTGATGAAGGCTCCAGATTGTCTGACCGGCCGGAGTCACTTCCAGAATGCTATGCCCATTTCCTGTCCCGATCAGTGTATTGCAGTTCGGAAGCCGAATGGCAGAGAAGCATTGATTGCCAAACGCTTCGACACCATGCCCGCCTGCCGGCTTGCGGTCAAACAGGGGCACCTGATATTCCCAGGCCGTCTTCCCGTCCGGTGAATACTCACGAACGATTCCTTCGGCTTCATGGCAGACGAGATAATTCCCGTATTCCAGTTTGCGGACAAGTCGAGTGTCGCGATGAGGATCTGGCTGGCGAACCTTCATCGCCATGCTCCGGAGCAGCTTAGCCTCCGAATCCAGTTCGATAATGTTGCCGGGGCCGGATTCTGCAACCATCGTTGCACCATCAGCCATTCGCTGAAACGCGTGAATCTCCAGTCGCTGCCCTTTATTTTCTGCTCTTTTCGCTGCGTCGTATCGCCAGACAACCTCATCATTTTTTGGATTGATTTCCAGAACTTCTGTCCAGGTGACCTGCAACAGAACATTGCCGTTTGGCAAAACATGCAGGTCATGCAGCGGACCGATTTTGTGTTCCCATTCGGTCTTTCCATCCGCGCCGATGATCGCGACTCGGTTCTTTGATGAGTCGGCCGCGATGAACCGGCGAGTCGGCTCGGCACCATGAAGTCCGGGCATGATCAGCATCAAACAGAATGCAACAACAGTGCTAAGCGGCAAACGAACCATCAGAAGGATGTCCTGTCAGGATTCAAAAGACGTGGGGAGTCGGAACGTTAACCCTGAACGTAATCCGACGCAAATCAATTGCGTTCTGTCAGGCTGCCCCGGGTGTAGTCGCTGGATCAGGTCGGTGCTGCCTGCCGAGGAGTAATGCGCGATGCGGAACGATCTCCAGATGCAACTCATCGGTGATGATCACGAACAACGCTCGATCGCCACCGTCGAACCGCCCGAAATAAACGTTCGCCACAGCCTGTCTCCGATTAAGGCCCGGAGGGTTGAGATATTCTCTGCCGGGGTCGTCAGGCCCCGGAACCGAATGACTGTTGCCTCAAAGGCCCGAAGGGTCGACGCATCAATCCCAAACATATCGTGGAGCGAAATCCAGTTCGTGCAAATTTCGTTGAACTCGCAGAAGACTGGCAATGGAGTTCCGCGTATGCTCGCTTCCAACGTGCTGAAAAACGCCGCTGGCTGGCAATTGCCGATGATCCACAGTTGCCGCGAAACTGGCGTTCATGGGTGAACAAGTTGGAGACTGAAGCAGAACCGAACTCACTTCGCCCCAGTGTGAAACGTGGCTGGCCTTTTGGTGGTGACAATTGGACCAGAAGCAGTGCCGTTCGCACTTGGTCTCGAAACCACAACACAGCCAAGAGGACGGCCCAAAAAAGAGACTCGACCTCTTTTCTTCTCTGTCTGAGTAGGATCGACGTTCTTAGCTGCCAAAAGCGGACACCATGCGCTGTGCTTCATGAGCCGAGTCGTTCAGGTCGGTGCGTATCGTCTGAATCACCTCGTCTGTTGACCCGATCATGTCGCCAATCATGTCCAGCTGTTCAAGCAGCTGCTGAAGTCCATCAACTGTATGCTGGGACTGCTGACTGCATTCTACGGCCAGACGAGTAATTTGATCTGCAGAGTGCCCGGATTTCACAGCCAGCTCTTTGACGTTCCTTGCCACAACTCCAAAGCCCGCTCCGCCTTCGCCCGCCCGAGCCGCTTCGATGGTAGCGTTCAAAGACAGAAGCCGCGTCTGCTCAGCCACTGAGTTAATATCATGGACCGCTTTGGTAATCTGCTCAAAGGATTCTCGAAGCGCCCGAATCCCGCTTCGAGATCGATCGCCGTTCTTCGTTCCCTCCTGAATCAGCTTCACCACCTTTTCCGCGGTTCTGCCAAGGACCTCGGACTGTCCGTGAACCTGAACGAACGTGGACTGCATTCGCTGCATTGCATCACAGATCAGCTGAAGACCTGAGTCGATAAAGTCTGCAGAATCCTGCGAAGAAGACTGATCACTCGTGATCTGCGAGACACATTCGCGAATGCGATGCACAGCCGTCATCAACTGCATTCTCTCCGCTCTCATTCGAAAGATACTGATCCCAAGGATGACGTCTTCAAAGATGACCCAGAGCGCATGTTCGACGGTCCTTAGAATCGTTGCTTCGTTCATCCCGTAAATGGATGCCGGCCAGAAAATCCCTCGAACCACATGATCCGTCGCGATTACCAGCGTCGCTGCAAGGATCACCTTCATGTCCAGGTACATGGCGAGGAAGGCCAGAGAAACGAAGATATGAAAGTGCATTTCGATTCGGCCGCCCGCAATATGGACCAGCAAACCGGAAACAAGAGCCTGACTGACGGCCATGACAAGCCGAGTCTTCAGGGTTCCCGGTGCGGCCAGCGCCAAACCTATGGGCAGCGTTGTGATCGCGATGGCCAGCCCTACTGCAGCCCAGACATGATTGTGAATGGCCGCATCAGATCCACTCCAGGACTTTGGAGTCAGCCACAGTGCAAGGACGACCATGGCGATGCCCTGAAAAGCCATGACCACGGCAAACAGGCGGTCCACTCGCGAGTAGATTCCCCCAAAAATCTGGCGGTCTGAGTCGCTGTCACGCTGCGCCACGCCTGCCCCCGAATTGGATATGCTGAGTCGTTCCCGTGAATTCACGAAACTTTTCTCCACAAACTGCGCCAACACCACGCTTACCTGTTAACGAAATACTCTGAGGTCTTCAGAATCCTGGATTTGTCCGGTCCTTACCGAATTCGACGGGGCAATGCCCGACGACGTAACAGAACATCCGAAGACACAATATTCACGGTCGGCCACCGCACCCGCGATCAAACACAGACGCAGTGCCTCCTGACCAGCCGATGGTCCGTCGTGTCCGCGCGATGCCGTCAGTCCGCCAGTAAAGAGTCGCTGACCGGATCGAGAAAACAACAGCACGTGCCCCGATGTTGTCGAACCAAATCGCCGAGCCTCACGACCGTCTTCATCCCGGTAGATCGTTGCATCAGGAAATTCTCGACACTTCCGGCAGATCGTTGTTTCCAGCCAGGAAGATTCGCCGGGTGGTGAGTACACAACAAACGTCAGTGAAGGTCGGTCTGCCGAATCAGATTCGGCCAGCAGCTTCTTCAGACTCGAAACAGTCGCAACCGAACACGGACATTTCGGATGAAGAAAACACAACAGGCGAGCACTGTCATCTGACCGCTGCAAACTCGTCTCTGATGGCCATGAACGAACAACTGCGGCCTTCGCTCCTGGTGTCAGATCGTAACTCCAGGTCAGCGACGTGATGACGGTAACGCACAGTGCCCAAGCACCGATCGTCATTGGTGAACTCACCCACTTCAGGGATACTCGGTTCATGCCACGTCCGCCTTCTGATCTGCACCCAGCGGCCCGAATCCCGGCGTGGATCGCAGTGACTCCGGCGTAATCGAACAGTTTCCAGGAATCTTGACTGAGTGTTTTCCTGATCCGCGAGATTTAGGAAACCTTCGATGGCTGCATCGGTCACGCAGGCAAGTGACTTCGGCGAATCGCTGTTGTCGAGACGCCTTCACCAGCGTACGGATTTCCCCCCAATGACGGCTGAAATCGCTGATAGCACTCAAAAGAAAGGAGCATACCGGCTCGTTGCCATGTCACCGCTGACGCTGTTCACCTGTTGCAGGAATGCCGTCTGACTCTAACGGGAGAAGACTCGGCGGGGGTGAGATTCGAGGTTCACTGTTGCCAGATCAGAGCTTGTCGACGCCAGTAAGCTCGTCGATTGTTTGAATCCCATCGGCGGAGCGACGGGTGTACGGTAAGTGGCGTTCGGCATTTGGCACCGGTGGAATTGAAGGAACGCGGAGGCGAGACGGGACCGTGTGCTGATAAGGCGGTGGCTCGCTGCAGCAACAAGGGATTACTGCCGATGTCGACGGCGGAGTATTTGCAACTGCTGGACTGGACGGCTCGACAAGTTCGATCGGACAAACGGGGCGCAACAACTCAGGAGTTTGCTCCGTTGTTCGATCGACTGGGGAGCTCGGCGGAGATCTGGTGTCGCCTGGTGAAGGATGTCGGCAAACTCTTCAGTGTCGTCGCCGGTCAGCCTTAGCGGATCGACAATTATTCATCGAAGGCTCGCAAGTCAGCTCATCGCTTCAGGTTCGTCGAGCGGCTCGGGAATTGATGGCGAGTGGCTCAGCAGCAGGCTGCTGAGCGGGCAAAGCTGCAGCAGGCTGTAAGCAGTCCAAAGTACCGGCACAATCACCGGATCGGTGGAATGACCGGCAATGATGACTTCTGCGAACATGCGGCCGGAAGCGATTTTGAAGACGCACCGTTCGCCGGAATCGTCCACAGGGCTTCCCAGTCACTCCAGTGTGTGTTTGATTCGGAGAACACAACGGCTTCACGCTCTGCGGAGTTGATTCCTGCAGCCGATGCTTCCGACGACGGCACTGGTCGAATCGGACCTGTGCGGTTCAGATCCACCTGCAATTCATAGCTGAACATACCATTCGGCCAGATGGCGAGACCTTCCGCATTGATGTCGTAGGGATGATTGTGAATGAAGTTTGTTTCAAGCTGCTCTCGAACAAGATCGATCCCCCCCTTGCGATAGAATCCTTCGATCGCATTCTGAAACGATCTGAGCTGATCGGCCGAAGCAAATCGCAGCCAGCCCGTTTCGTGAATCGACGCCACCACCCAACTGCTCTGCTCCTGAAACAACATTACAACGGGAGTTTCGCCGAGCAGTGAACATTCAATCTCCACAGAGAAACTATTCGACGCGGCGTGAATGTGTCCACAACGAAGTCCCGTCCCGGACCAGACCGGACAGAGCTCCAGCAGCCGAATCAGATCGCGTTCCACAAAACTGCGAATCGCCGTTTCCACATGCTCCAGCCGACCTCGTGCGGCGCGGCGTGCACTGAAGCGTTTGAATGACGCCGACTGATGTTCGAGCCGACGCAATCGCCTGAACAACTTCGGCAAAGTGCCCGAGTGAAACCCGGGCCGTAACAGCCTTGCGACGGTTTCTCCGTGACTTCCAACAGGAACCGGCGTCAGATTCTCTTTACGGTTCGCCAGATACAGTCGCCAGTTTTCTTTCAGTTCCCAGACGGCAAAACCAAAGATCCCGGGGATGAAGAAGATATTAAACCAGGTCACGGATCGAGCCAGCGCGGTACCAAGATAGGGGCTGAGCACATCGACCATGCTGCCTTCCAGATAGATCAATCCCGGCAAGATCATTTTGTGCGCTACGGTCACCACGGGAAAATGCTTGACCGGGTGAAAAGTCGGCTCGATCAATAGGTTCACGTAGATACGAATCAGGAAGGATGCGAACGACCAGATTACTCCCAGAACCGCTTTGACGACAATCGACAACCAGCTTTCATCGCTATGAAATCGCAACCACTC
>CANHVD010000429.1 GCA_947463775.1 Planctomycetaceae bacterium
ATCGGGTTGAATGGAATCAGATTGATGTGGACGTTGATATCGTGAGCCCACGCGGCCAGTTGCTGAGCTTGTTCAGGAGAATCATTAATCCCTCTGAGCATCAGGTATTCCAGCATCACGGGTCTCTTCTGCAGGCGGTTAATCTCCGTAATGGCTCGTTTTATCTCCGGAAGTTGAAACTTTCGTGCCAGTGGAATAATGGATTGCCGAACCTCCTGATCCACACTGTGCAGACTGAGTGCCAGGTTGACGGACGGAAATCGCTGAGCGCATCGGACCATGGCATCCGGGATGCCAACCGTCGAAACCAGCAGGCTTCCCGGAGAACGTGCAAACTGGCGAGTATCTGTCAGGCACTCGATCGCCTCGAACAGGTTCTGCTGATTGTGAAATGGCTCTCCCATTCCCATAAACACAATGTTATGCAGTTGTCGTTGTTCGGCTGCCAGAAGTTGCCCGACCTGCACGACTTGATCGAGTATCTGTGCCGCAGAAAGATTCTGAGCGATCCCCATGTGGCCCGTTGCACAGAATTCGCAAGCCGCAGCACAGCCGACCTGACTGGAAAGACACAATGTTGTTCGTCCTGTGGCGATCCGGAGAATCACCGTTTCAATCGGCAACCCAGCTTCTGTTCGGAACAACAGTTTTGTTGCCCCATCGATTTGAGAGTCGTAACGCTGCGACAGTTCCAGACTGTGCAGCTTCAATTGTTGTGATTCCGGGACGTCGGCCGTAAGCGCGAAGTCTGTCAACACCGCGAAATCCGGCAGGAATCGTTTGAGCAATCGATTGCGGAGACGGCGAATCACTTCATGACTCAAACGCAGATCAAGTCGCAGTGATTCAGTAGCCGCGTTATCAAACAAATCAGTCATTTCGAGTCAGCAAGCGGAGTCTGGAGAGAGTCCCGAGTAAACGTCAGGTTTGAATAAAATGGAGACTCAGTCGGTGGGCCTGCGTTCGCTAAAGCTCACTTGTCACACCCTACAGAATAACGTTGAAAACTGTAGGGTGTGACAAGTTCGTCCAACGAACGCAGGCACACCACTGGCGATTTAAGCTTCAATTCAGGAAACTTTGGTAGCAGGCCGTAACACCGAAACACCGATATCGTCGGTTCTACTTCAGCGCCGAAACCACGGCTGCTCCCGCGAGATCTCTGGGATGAGGATCAACCGCTCGTCCCGGCAGCGAAGTCAGAATTACGCAGATCGCCTCTTTGCTGCGGTCGGCCCAGGCCAGAGTTCCTGTTGAACCTGTATGGCCGAATGTTTCCTCCGAGCATCCTCGACTACCTGCGGCGGCTCCCACGTTGAAGCCCAGTCCTCGCGGTGTCAGTTCTGCAGCGTTGTGATTGCGAACCATCATTCTCGCTGTTTCTGGTTTGAGAACTCTGCCTTGTTCGTGCAAAAACTCTTCCAGAAATCGGCTCACATCCGCCGCTGAAGCATGTGTCCCGCCCCAAGGCGCGCCAAGGCCGCGCCAATAAACACTATTCCAGTCCCATTCTTTTGCGGTCGGGTCACCAGCACCAGCTTCCGGCGCTGCAAACTCAGTCTGACACGGAACAAAGTCGCTCAGTTGAAATCGCCCCAAGCCTTGAGCCGAATGCTGCATCCCCAGCGGAGAAAGCACAGTTTTTGCGACAAGATCGCGGATGTTGGTGCCGCTGATGAGTTCGGCCACATGGGTCGCCAGAAGAATCGCCATGCTGGAGTATCCATAGCGAGTTCCTGGTTCAAACACTAACGGCGTTCGAATGGCCTTTTCAACAAACTCATTCAGATCCGCGTGGCTTCTTCGCAGAACATCATTCTCCGGAAGTTGATCGGGAAGGCCTGAGACATGAGTCATCAAGTCTCGTATTGTGATTCGTTCGCGGCCATCGCCAGTAAACGTGGGAAGAAACTTCTTTGCTGGATCCTCAAGTCGAAACTGGCCCTGATCAAACAGAACCATCAAAGCTGTCACGCAAATCGGTTTCGAAATTGACCCCAGCAGAAACATCGCGTCACTGGATTTCGCTGCACCGAAGTGTTTCGAAAAGGATTGCTCTTTTCGAACCACATGCAGCACCGCCGCAGAAACCTGCCCGCCTGACGTCGCCTTGTCCAGCACCTGACTGGCGGCTTCAAATTGTTCAGAGCGGACAGCTCCCAGAAGCGGCGCGGCAATGCTGGCGGCAACACCGGTCGAAAGAAAGTCACGTCGATTCATGTTGGTTACCAGAGTTGTTCTTTGCACGTGATGAATTGCGGACGAGTGTTCGCCGGATACTTCCAGGGGAACATTGCCTCAAACCTGACCGCGCACTGAATAGTGATACGTGGTTTTGAGTGTTAGGCCAGGAAGTCTCACTGAACTTGTCGCTCGTGAAATGCTTCACGCACCAAGCCAGTCAGTTGGCCGTAGTGATCACAAACGCATCGGCTGCGCCAAGTTTCGTATAGACATCAACGCAGAACTGAAGCGACTTTGACGCTGCGTCCCGGGAGAGCGAAGTCCCCGATGCACTCACGGGATTCTCGATCTGCACAGATCGCGGAGCAATCATCGCCGCGATGTGGCCGATATCACCAGCATCTCGCAGCAGGCCGGGAACCAGCAATCCTAGTCGAGGGCCATTATACTTTTTGTCGTCGACAAATGTGCCGATCGAATTCTGGACCAGTACCTGTGAAACTCGATCGTCCATGGCCGCGGCCGTGAGAGCGATCGGACCGGAAGATCCCTGTCCCACAATCAGAATTTCCTTTGGCAGCGAGCCAAAGTGTTTCTCCAGAGCCTCCACCGTTTGAAAGACATCCATGGTCCATTGGCCCAACAGCGGGCGACCAATCCACAGGGACCACTCGGCGGAATTATGATCAGGAGCGTTGCCGATCCGATCTCCCGCGACAGCGTATCTTCCGGTAGCCCGCAGTTCTGGTGCGACAATTCCATAACCCTGCTGCCGAAGCTTCTGAGCCTGTTCGCTGTTGAAGACTTTCTCAGAGCCTTCATCAATGTTCAGCAGGATAGCCAACTTCTGAGCATCTAATTTATCCGTTAACCCTGAATCGCATCGCGCGGAAATTTCCAGGCCGGGTTCTGTTTCATAAACAAGCTCGATGAACTTTTCATCAGGGCTTTTTGTTGCCGTCACTTCAACCGGAGATGTCGTCGCCTTGATGTTCAGTGTTTTGGTGAGTTGATCCACGGCGCGCTCACGCAGAGCTGCTCGATCTTCAGGAGTTTTCGCTGCTTCCAATGCCGACAGATATGGTTGATCGAATTCCGACTCACGAGTTTTCAGAAGTTGTCGAGCTTCCTCGGCGAAGAATCGCGGGATCGTGACATAATCATCAGGACGACTGTCGCCCGGAAAACATCGCAGAACTTCCGGCTCTTCCGGTTTGATCTCCGGCTCCGGAATTGGGCTGCCATCGCCTTCACCTTTCAGATGTTTGGTCATCCAACCGTACATCGCTTCTCGCATCGGCGCATTGTAGTGATGAGGTGATTCGATAATCGTATGTTTGACGGCAGACGGGCCATCCGGTGAAGTCAGAGCCGCGATCTCACGGGCTCGGCTGATTGAGATACGAGCCTGATCGACCGAGAACTGAAAAGCATCCTGCGTGGCACTGGTGACCATCAGTCCGCGATTGGCTGCAAGCCCCAGAACATGCCCCTCTTCGTGACGCTGAAGAATTCCGGGGACCACTTCACACATGCAACAGGCAGCACTCAGATAAGCTTGATAGTTGCCGACGGAACATGTCGGCACGACACAGCGAAACCGTTCATCATACGCACCGGCATACATCGACTGATTGCCGCCGCCGCTGGCTCCGGTTATGCCCAGTCGATTGGGATCAACTTCCGGACGTGACTGCAGGTAGTCTACGGCTCGCATGTTTTCATAAACCTGAATACCCGACAGTGGCCGACCGAGCAGCAGCAGCGTTGCTCCGGTCATTTCGCCGTGATACTCGCCCAGTGCTTCACCGATTGCACGTTCACCGGCCCCAAAGGCATCCACGCACAGGACAAAGAAACCCAGCTTCGCCAGCCCAATGCAACGCGACTGCACGACAGGATCCTGCTTCGCTCCGGCCCAGTGACCATGGACGCATAATACGGCTGGAAAAGTTTGCTCGGGCTTCCCGTTTGGAACGTAGGCATTCGCGGTCATCCAGACACCAGGCATCGTCTGAAAGACAATTTTTTCGACGCGGTAGCCGTCGCGCACAATCTCACCCAGCTTACGAGCTTCCAGTGGACATGGCTCGCCCGGAAAGCCGCCCCACGCCTTCAACAAAAGATCGCGGAGATCTGTGCGAGTTTTCTGCCAGTCTTCGACAGTTCCCGGAGCATTGTCGTTGGCACGCATGATCGCGGCCTGCTGTTTCACGAAGACGTTAAATCGCTTTGCGGGCTCAACCGGGCTTTGTTCAGTCTGAGCTGAGACGGGAACCGGTTGCAACAGAATCATCGCAAGGCACGCAATCGCGATTCGCATTTCACATTCTCCGGATTTAAAGAGTTGTTCACTCAGCTCAATCATCAGCAGATGAGGAATTGAGCGAGTTTCCAGGAGCACACACGGCAAGGATACTCAGTGCGCGGCCACAATTGAGGTCATGATCTGAATGAAAGATCTCGCGAACACCCGGCCTCAATTTATGCCGCCCGAAGAATAACGTCGCTTGATCCTGTTCAGCAATCGACGAGCGGAACAGAGAATTTCTCGAAGTGTTTCTTTGGTATGGTGTACCTCGGGACAGGGCTGCTGCCTGCATTTTTGTCCTGGTTGCAGAATCCCACGGATGCAGCTTGAGAAAACTACTGCCGCCCCGTTTTCGTAGAAGTGGACACATGATTCGGCAACCGCGATTTTGATTGATAAGATGGGGCCGACGGAATTTCCAGGCAACAGAGAAGAATTGAATTTCAGGTATGCTCAAAAAAGAACAAATGCGGCGTTGGCTGACTGAGCGGCTGCAGACTCAAAAACAGCTTGTGATGGCGGCGATGGTGGGAATGGCTGTCATCGGCACGGTTGCCACATTGATCGAGTTTGTGCTGTTCTACCTGATCATTCGCATTGGATTCATCCAGAGTGGAGTACTGGCGATGCTGGCCACGTTGGGAATTCTGGCGACGATTCAATACTTCACGCTGCTATGGATGCCGAAACAATTGGCCGACATCGACCATGAATCGGTCTCTGAAGATGAGGTGACGATCGTCAAATCCGCGGCCACGATGTCTTCCGCGTGGACCTATGCTTTTGGTAGTCTTGAGTCGGACCGGACGTGGATAGAAATTCTCCTGGGATTGCTCTCGCTACCACAGCGGATGTTTGCCGCCGCCTGGTTTTCATGGCAGCGAAAAGGCGAAATTGATGCGGTCGAAATTGCCCCTTGTGCCTTGATCCTGCGCCTGCTCCATAAAGAGGCTGAACGAGTGGATCTGAAGAAGATCACGGAAGAGGTTGAGTTAACCGATCTCGCCCAGACTTTACGCCAGGTGTCGCTGATCGACGGCGTTGTGTTCCTGAAAAGGAACTCCGTGGGACTGAGCCTTGCCAATCGACTGGTCGACGATATCG
>CANHVD010000430.1 GCA_947463775.1 Planctomycetaceae bacterium
GCTCGCAGGCCTTGCCGTAGCAACAGCCGTAAAGGAAACAGCCGATTCGTCCAAAACCTTCACCGATCAGCAACGACGGAGCAAGAACATCAAACATGGCGAGTGGCCTGATCTTTCGGCGAAGGCAGAAAATCGTAACGCCAATGATTCCCCCAATGACGCCGCCGTAAAACACGATGCCCCCATCCCACAATGCGACGGAGGCGATGAGTTTCTGCAGGCCCCGAGCACGGTCCATCGTGGGGCTTCCATGCCGGACAAGGTAATAAACGCGAGCACCGATCAGTCCCGGAATCAACGCCCACATCATCATGTCCCAGATGACCTCCGGCGGTTGTCCGATCTTAAGCACTCGTCGTGAAGCCAGCCATGTGGCCGTCGAGAAGCCTACAAACATCATGAAGCCATAGCCGAAGACCGGGATGCCACTGTGAATGATGCCAATGTTCGGACGCAGAATCGCGAGCCCCAAAAGCACGATCGGGACGAAAAGCCAGAAGCCCGCCGATGCGATTGATTCCTTCAGATTGAGAGTACTGCGGTACAGCAGCACAAAGGAAACGCATGTGATTAGCAGCCAGACCAGGATAAGCCACGCTATGCCAACGTGCAGTTCGTTGCCAACCGACTGCCATTGCCAGAGATCTTCGAACAGGAATCGCAGGAGGACCGTGCGCATAGGACAAATCGCATAAAAGTCGGCCGAGAAAACGGCCAGGCCGGTGTCGCTCGTTTTTCATTCAACGAGCCTTGGGGCGGATCATAGCGGAAGCACGGTGATCTACGAAACGCGGGTTTCTTCAGCGATTGAGGTGCAGTGGGCTGCCATCAACAGAAATGCAGGATCTCATTGTCAATCAGACGTGTAGTCCCCACCTTTGCGGCAATCAATGCAACCGCAGGTTCTGTTCGTTCGGTCAGGAGTTCGAGTGTCCGACCATTGGCGATCACGGCATATTGCAAATCAATACCTTCCACAGAGCGAAGCACGTTGATCATCGCAGCGGAAATCTCCGCCGGAACAAGAGATGTCTCCTCAGCCAACTGCTTTGCCTTGCGCAGAGCCTGAGATAACAGTCCTGCTCGCTGACGTTCATCCGGAGACAGGTACCGATTGCGACTGCTCATCGCCAGTCCATCAGGTTCTCGAATGATGGGACAGGTGACAATTTCGACGGGCTGGTTCAGATCTTCGACCATCTGCCGAATGATGAGCTGCTGCTGAAAATCCTTCTGCCCAAAGTAGGCACGATCAGGTTCCGTGATATTGAACAGCTTGGTGACGACGGTTGAGACGCCATCAAAGTGGCCCGGCCGATGAGCACCTTCAAGCACCGAAGCCAGCCGATCGACTCGCACGATGGTTTGAGCCAGCGGTGAATACATGGACGAAGTCTGCGGCGTGAAGACCAGGTCGGCCCCAGCCTCCCGACACATTTCCAGATCGCTTTCCAGCGTTCTGGGGTACTTACTGAAATCTTCATTCGGCCCGAATTGAGTCGGGTTCACAAAGATCGTGCCCACAACAAAATCGCATTCTTTGCGAGCTCGCTTGATCAGACTCACATGGCCCGCATGCAGCGCGCCCATGGTCGGGACGCAACCGACCGACTTCCCCGCGCGTCGAGCGGCTCGGACAAGTCGGTGTGTTTCGGTTGGTGATGGTTCCACAATCATTTATTTCTCGCCGCGAAACATCTTCATGATGAAACTGCCGATCCCAATCACAACGGCAACTGCCAGGCCGATCAGTTTTCCTACGGATCGACCTCGAATGCGTGTTCCACCCGAATTGTCTGAATCATCCTGGGCGAGCGTCAACAGAGAGTCATAATCGACGGAAGCCAACGTCAGCGGACTCTCGGATACTTCTGCAGAGGCAGAAAGCTCGGTTGTTCCAAATATAGCAACAATTACCACACAAATCAGTGAAAACAGCAACAATCGCAACGTCATTGAGGGGCTCCTTGTATCACGGGTGGGGGAGGGGAAATAAGAACACCTCTGATACGTTAAGTGTCGTCAACCACATTTGCAAATCATGCTTCAGACCACTCATCCCCCAAACATCTCCTGTGGTGTCCTGCACCTCGAGAGTGAATTACTTCACGGGCTTTTCGTAAGCCTGCATATCCTTCAGGATCTTTCTTGCCCCATTGCCCAGAAACAGGACATCAACTCCAGCAACGAGCAACGTATATCCCTGCGCCGCATAGGGAGCCACAGCTTCAGCATTTACACCGAAATAGCCGAGCGGAATAGAAGCTGACTGGCATGTTGCTGTGATCTTCGCAATTCCAGCGAGGACTTCCGGATCGGAAATCTGTCCCATCTTGTTATAGCTGGCTGAGAGGTCATAAGGTCCAAGCAGAACGCAATCAACGCCGGGAACTTTGACGATCGATCCAATGTTGTCGACTGCCGTTTTGTGTTCCGCCTGAACAATGACCACAACATCATCATTGGCTGATGCAACGTAGTCGGCAAAGCGAAAGCCATAACCGTGAGCTCGTGCCAGACCAACACCACGACCACCGGCAGGAGCGTATCGAGCAAACCGAACCACGTCAGCCGCCTGTTCGGCTGTGTTGACCTGAGGCACGATGACCCCCTGTGCTCCAAGGTCCAGTACCTTCTTGATTTCCGCTTCATCGCAGATCGGAACACGCACAATGCAGGCCACGCGGTGACTGACAGCCTGAAGAATGCCAAGAATATCGGGAGTTGTCAGTGGTCCGTGTTCGCCATCAATAAACAGCCAGTCAAAACCTACGTCCGCAAGAATCTCGGCCGTCGATGCTGTTGGCAGAGTGACCATCGTGCCCAGAAGTGTTTCGCCCTTTTGGAGGCGTTCGCGAAATCCTTTGATCATCGGAAGAATTCTTTACAGACAAAATGAAGCGTGGGAAAGCTCCAGCGAATCTAAGACAAAGCACGTGCGCCCGTGCCGTTAGAGCGATCTGCGACCATCGATTGAACGGTCGGTCTGGAGTAACACAAAGCTCGTCCGGTACTATCGTGCCAAACGATTCAGGTACTCACCGTACTCATTCGGGAACTCTGATGCCAGCGACTGCAGTTGGCTGCGATCAATGAAGCCCTTTCGCCACGCGATTTCTTCAGGGCAGGAGATCTTCAGCCCCATTCGTTTCTCAATCGCGGCGACGAAGTTACCGGCGTCCAGTAGAGATTCATGCGTTCCGGTATCAAGCCACGCGAAACCTCGAGAAAGCATTTCGACTCGCAGAAGTCCTCGGTTCAGATACTCGCGATTGACGTCGGTAATCTCCAACTCGCCTCGCGGAGATGGCTTCAGATTGCATGAGATCTCCACGACCGAATTGTCGTAGAAGTAAAGTCCGGGAACGGCAAAGCTGGATTTGGGCTTCTGAGGTTTCTCTTCGAGCGAGATAGCTTTTCCCTGAGCGTCGAACTCAACAACGCCGTATCTCTCAGGATCACGTACTTCGTAACCAAAGATTGTCGCTCCCGTTTCAAGGCTGCCGGCATTGGCCAGAATTTTTTGAAAGCCGCTTCCGTAGAATATGTTGTCTCCCAGAACCAAAGCCACATGGTCATCACCGACAAAGTCTGCTCCAAGGATGAACGCTTGGGCGAGCCCTTCCGGCTTAGCCTGAGTGATATAAGAAAACTTCATGCCCCACTTCGCGCCGTCGCCGAGCAGTTTCTCAAATCCACCAATATCACGAGGCGATGAGATGATCAGCACTTCCTGAATACCAGCCAGCATCAGCGTTGAAAGCGGATAATAAATCATCGGCTTGTCATAAACCGGCGCCATCTGCTTGCTGATGCCCAGCGTGATCGGAAACAGTCGAGAACCAGTGCCTCCTGCGAGGATAATGCCTTTTTTGAAGTGAGACATGAGAAGAGGTTTTCGTTTGGAGGTGTTCGGTTTTCAGAAACAACGGCGAGCGGCAGGGCGTCAGCCCTCCGAGTGTCTTCATTGGTCGTTCAAAATTGGACCTTCTATTCGTCGCCCAGCCCGAGGCGTTCTCGGCGGTATTTTCCGGACTGAACGCGTTCGACCCAAACCGGATTCTCAAGATACCAGCGGATGGTCAATTCCAATCCTGACTGGAAGTCCTGTTGAGGTTTCCAGCCCAGTTCATGCTCAATCTTTGTCGCATCAATCGCGTATCGACGATCGTGGCCGGGACGATCTTTCACGTAACGGATCAGAGATTCACAAGGAGTGTGTGGTAGTCCTGGACGAAGTCGATCAACTGTGGCGCAGATCATTTTTACGATACTGATGTTTGTCTGCTCGTTGTTGCCACCTACGTTGTAGCATTCGCCGATTCGTCCTTTTGCAAGGACTGCTTCAATGGCTGCACAATGATCTTCGACATACAGCCAATCGCGGACGTTGAGACCGTCGCCGTAAACAGGCAGCGGCTTACCTTCGATGGCGTTCAGAATCATCAGAGGGATCAATTTTTCCGGGAACTGATAGGGTCCATAGTTATTCGAACAGTTCGTGATCAGTACCGGCAGTCCATACGTGTGAAGATAGGCTCGAACAAAATGATCCGATGCCGCTTTGCTTGCAGAGTAAGGGCTGTTTGGCGAATACGAGGTCTCTTCCGTAAACAAGCCTTCTGCGCCCAGTGATCCGTAGACTTCATCGGTCGACACATGCAACAGACGGAATTCGTCTTTTTCCGATCCGCTCAACTGCGAGTAATACGCTCGGATTTCTTCGAGCATACGACAGGTGCCAAGCACGTTTGTTTCGACGAAAGTGAGCGGTCCATCGATTGAGCGATCGACATGCGATTCAGCAGCAAAGTTGACGACGGCCGTTGGGCGGAATTTCTCAAGCAGATCTTTGACGAGTGTTCGATCACCAATGTCCCCCGCAACGAGCTGATGCAGTTCGGAGTTCGCAGGCAGCGAGTCCGGGTTGCCGGCATAGGTCAGTTTATCGAGATTGATGATACGAACGCCGCCTCGTGCAACAGCGCGGCGGACAAAGCAGCTTCCAATAAAACCTGCACCACCAGTGACCAGAAGAGTTTGCATATCAACGTCAGGCTATATTCGCAGAGGTTTAAGTCGAGCAGGGGACAGCGGTATGTTCGCAGTACCCTGGGTTTACGGAATCGATGTGCAGAGTTTGAGAAAAATGACCGGTGAATCAACGAGATTTGCCGGACTTTGCTCCGATTCGCCTGCGGTGATCGCACCGCGTCGGACGACATGCCTGAAGCTGTCCGGTTAGTACGATTTTTCCATCTGCAACGATGGTTTCTCGGTTCAGCTGCAAACAAAGCGGGCCACGCCGGGGCAGATTTTGAACCGAGAATACCTAGCGTCCTCGGAAATGCCATTCTGCCAAAGGAGGGTCAGCAACCCGAAGGTGGCTGTTGCAAGTGTTACCGATACCGCATTCGACGGCGGGATCAGTTTGAAGCTCGCGAGTCATCAGGGGATCAACGCAAGATCTTTGTAGATCGCTTCATTGATCAGGCGATTGCGTCGCTGATGCTGACCTTCACCGCAGAAGCCATTTGCACTCCAGGCGACGACCAGGCCATGTTGCGGATCGCAGAATCCCA
>CANHVD010000431.1 GCA_947463775.1 Planctomycetaceae bacterium
CAGATTCTGGGCGAAGAGCGAGATAACTTCTGGTCGATGACGCTCTATTTCCTTGTCCCCTGCGTCTGCTCCGCCTTAAGTGTTCTCCTGACTGCGGGCCCTGCAGTTGCGGCGGAACTGGAGCAGCGGTCGTGGGTGTATATGGCTACGCGGCCCAATGGCATTTTCTGGCTGCTGATCGGCAAGTATCTGGTGGCTGTCACCTGGGGCTTTACGGCAGCCATTGTGGGAGCGACCACCTCGATTGTCTTTGCGAATGCCGTGACTCCGGTGCAGATCTGGATTGGTCTAGTGGCCCTGAGTTTCCTGTCGTGTGTTTCGTATTCTGCCGTGTATCTGCTGGTCGGAGTGATTTCTCCCAAGCGGGCGATGGTGTTCTGCGTGATGTATACCGGCTTCGTGGAAGTCGTGCTGGGCTTTATTCCAGCGTTGGTGAATCGACTCACGGTGCAGTTTCGGCTGCGGTCCTTGTTGGTGCAGTGGATGCCATTAAGCGATGAGGTCCGTCAATGGCCGTCGTTCTCTTATGTCTTCGGAGAAGGCTCGGCGTTTCTGCACTGCTTCTGGTTACTGACGCTTGTCGTTCTTTTCCTTGCGGCCGCGTTGACGATCGCTCATCGCAAGGAATTCACCACGGCCTCTGAGGGTGACCTGTGAGGATTGGGTTCGAAATCGTAACCGTGAATGGTGTGCCTGCGTTCGCCGGGTCGAACTTGTCACACCCTACGAATTGCCGCGTTTTCCTGTAGGGTGTGACAAGTGAGCCTTAGCGAACGCAGGCACACCAGTTGAGTCTCAGAGAAACATATTCCCTTCTCCCCCTCGGGGGAGAAGGTGGCCGCCAGGCCGGATGAGGGGGCTTTCGTTGAAGGCAGCGTGCCAGAACGACCCCCTCACCCTGACCCTCTCCCCCAATTTTTTGCAAGAACGCTGTCATGTAACACCACGCAGCATCCGCAAAAAATCGGGGGAGAGGGGGCAACATGGCGGTGTCCAGCAAACTTAACAGCGTGATGTTTGCAGATTCGGATCCACCGAAGGTGCCTATTGATCAATGTTTGCCTCGAGAACGCAGTCCCTTCTCCCCCTCGGGGGAGAAGGTGGCCGCCAGGCCGGATGAGGGGGCTTTCGTTGAAGGCAGCGTGCAAGAACGGCCCCCTCACCCCAACCCTCTCCCCCAATTTTTTGCAAGAACGCTGCCATGTAACACCACGCAGCATCCGCAAAGAATCGGGGGAGAGGGGGGCAATATGGCGCTGTCCAGCTAGACGCTGTCCAATGAGTTGGCATGGATACGCGGGATTGCCAATTAAAGCCAGCACGAGCAATCATGCTACGGCAAGTACGCGCCCTGAATCTCGTTGGTGAGTTTTCGTTCGAGCAGCGGGTCGCGTCCGACTGGTAACCATCGGGACGGGCCGGACTGGCCAACGACCTGATCGAGATCTCGGTTCAGAGGCTGATACTCGGGAAACGTTGCCCCGCCTTCGTAGTTCGCGGCGAGTCCCGGCAGGTCTTCAATTTCCTTGTCGACTCGCACATTCACCAGCATCGTCCCTGCGCCGGACGACTGCATATTGATGGTCACTCGGCGACGGATGGACTGCAGAGTACTCTCCATGCGATTCAGGAAACCGACGGAATCCGGATGCCAGGGTTCGAGGATATTCGCACCGCCGCGATACTCTGTTTCAATGATTCCTTCGAGCTTGCTTTCGCGAGCGACCTGGAAGTGATTTCGATTCAGCACCACGACCGCTCGTTCCCAGAGAGCATCACGCTGTCCATCAGCGACCTGCAGAGTACTTCCGCCGCCCATTCCGGCTTTTGGCGGCGACGACAAACACCCGGCGCAAACGGCGAACAGTCCCAGAGCAGCCATGATCGGGAGAGCAGCAGATTCGATATTGTGACGAGGGTCCTTCACCGCAATTCCTTCTGCGTCAGCAGATCACATGCTCTATAGGCCGGACCGAGCGGAGCGAGTTCCGGCCTGCATTCCTGGGATATTGCTGACAGAGTATTACATGGCTGTTGGTGACATCACCCATTTCCGTTTAACGGCGAGCCGAAGGCGGAGGCGAAATCTGACGACGACGCCTGCGGCTTGCCGTTAAACGAGTCAATCAACAACCCATCGGCGGGAGTTTCGCAGGAAAGTCGGAGTTGCCTCAAGACCAGTTCCACATCGGCAATTTCTGCCGAAGCTGTCAGTGAGCATCACTCCGCCCGCCGGACGCAGAAAAGCTCCGCCTTTTCGCCCGCGCCCGGCAATAAAAAACGCTCGGTCCCGCAAAGAACCGAGCGTCTGAATTTCAGATGCGTTTGGGGCAGATTACTCGATTTCCGCCCGCGCCTTTACGAGGCGTTTCCAGTCGAAATCACCGGTACCAGGATCGAACGCTTCGTACGCTTCTGAGCGATCGATTACGAATACGGCCCGTTGCTGGTCATCTGTTGCATCTCCATTCTGATCCAGATCGTATCGTCCGCCTATTTGCTGCAGGCCGGTTGACTGATCTTCATAGACTTCAAAGTACGCCGCTGTTCCATAGACGATGAACGTATTGCTTACTGTTGTTGTGTTGTTCAGGATCTTGCTCAGAACTGCATGTCGCTGCATCGCCGTGTTCGTGTGCACATTGATGTTGCCGTCGCCGTCAGTGTCACCAGGCTTTTTATGGAACGGTCTATCGGCCAGTTCGAGCCAGTGTCGATTAGTTTCGACATCGTCACCAACAACCTCGTCCTCAACTCCGTCTCCGTCGTCATCGCGATCCGTTCTAAGGCGACGCAGCAAGGTGTGGTCCAGAAGCACTTCTGAGCCGGCTGTCGCACCCATCGCTCCAATGGATCGGAACGGACGTGCATTAGGAGTGCCGGGGATAAAGTATTGTTTTGCCGCGTTTGCTGTTGGATCCCAACTTGTCACAGAGGCGCCGTCTCGATCTCTCGTAAAGTCACTGTAAAGATCTCTACTGCCCAGAGAGGGCGCGGAGGTCATGAATGGGGCATCTTCACGGGTTGCTTCCCCAAGATCCGCAAGACCGGGAACATCAGCCAGGAACGGGTTGTCGATCAGTCCAGCAAGGACTTCACGATGCCGAATCATATTGATGTTGATCTTGCCTGGAATGCGAGTTTGGGCAATGTAGTTTCCAAGCATCTTATGTACTCGCGACTCGACCTCCACAAACTGCAGCAGTCGATACCAGCGGTTGTCACGGGCAGATTCGATCTCAGGCGTTTGTCCGGAATTAGTGAAGTCGGGGAACAAGAACATGGCTTCGCCAGTCGACAGCAAATCCCTTGAACCCGTACCGGAGGGTGCTTCTGGAAGATCAAACGATTGCTGATAACCAGGGAATCGCATCCGACTCAGCCGCTGTGTGAGCAAACTCGGACCAACGACGGGCAGTGTCAGAAGTTCACCGGTTGAAGCATAGTCTCGATCAAAATGTGGCTGCCACAATTCCAGGGCAGCCGCTACGTTTGTGGCACTGACAGGCAACGTCGGGTCCGGCAAACAGGCGGAGTTAACTCCAAGGAGGTCACTCTTCGTTGTTGCGGCCGCACCCTTTAGAGTATTTCGTCGGTACGGCGTAACCGCCTTGGCCTGACCAATGTATTGAATCGTGTCATCGAGAGGCTCACGTCGCTCTTCACTTCGCAGTGAAGCCAAATGCCCAGTTCCAGCACTCGAGTCAAATATTGTTGAAGGCGTGTCACCATTGGCGATGGGAAAGTCATCAAACGCGACTCGCATGCGATCAACTTCAATCCATGGGTTTTCTGTCTCATTCAATGATGGCATATTCGGATTAGCTCTCCGATGCAGGACGAGGTCAAATCCAAGGTTCGAAACCCCATCAAAAGTGGTCCGCTGACCGTTTGCATTCTTGAAGGTGCTGTTCCCACCATAGGCAACCATTGTCTCCAGAAAATTACCTGACGGTGCATCGAAGCGAGCTGAACCGTTTGTGCCGTTATGATCATTGTGAATCACATCAATATCGGTCAGCGGGCTGTAGCCCGGGTCTGTAGATCCAGAGCTGTTCAGCCCGGTTGGCAGAGTGATGTCGGCAGCGTCAGGTGCAATCAGTTCGTAGGTTCCATCAAATGTGCCTGTTGCGATATCGCCCGTGTCTACAAAAAAAGCGCTGGAAGCGAGTGCCGTATCATTCGCTACTGAGACTGAAAAGCGTCCGCCGCCGCTTACAACATTTTCGGCGTGATCAACGATAGCGATTTCTTCTAACGGAGCGGCGGGATTGCCTACCTGGCTCGTTAAAGTAGGGCGGTCATAACGTCCAAGTCGCCAAATAGCCTTGTCAGCGTTGGTACTTGCCGTAGCGGCCAGGTCCAGCGTCGTCGGACGCATATTTTGCAGTTCGACGTAAAGGAAGTCGCGGGCCATTGAATCGTCTGCAAATGGAGTTGCAACATGGTTGGAGCCTGGTTGGGCAGAATGAATGCCCTGTGCTTCACTGATTGCAAGTTCCTGAGCTTCAACGCCGTACACCACACCCCGTTCCGGTACGCCAGTTCCATTCACCGTCTGGTCTTCTGGGTACAGCCCATTCTTTGTGACGGCGGCAAAGTCCGAGTCGGTAGCGAGGCCAACGGCCATGTCAGCGCTATCGGGATTGTCATCAAGCCCCCAGCCATTACCCAGGTTCTTGTCATACTCGAATCGTGTCATCACGTTATCAGTGTCCATCGCATCAACGAGGTTCACTGCGAACTGGGCCATTCGACGCAACTGGTCATGCGTATAAAGCGAAGCTCCTTCTGCTGCTCCGGGGTCGTTGTCGATTGTGTAGTCGAGCGTTCGACCAGTGCTCGTATCGATCCCTGCTCCGCCTGTTGTGTAGAGGAGTACATAAATGTCGCGGGCCAGTTTCTGGCGATCGCGGCGTGCCCAGAACTCACGGTCTTCAACGGTTTGCGGTGGGAATGCCACAGGACTTGCTGAGGTCCATGTCGGCAGCGGCGAAGAAATTGTTGCTGCCTCTGATGCTGGTGGATGTTCAATCAGCGGTCTGAAATTCAGACCAGATCGCTGTATGTGAGACAAGAATCGAGGCGTGCCTTCCTGGGGAACCTGCTGATTCCGATCCACGTCGAGGATTCGGTTTGGACTAATCGGCATCTGCCCGAGGAGTCGACGGCCTTCTCCGGATTCAAAGTTCAGCAAGCGGCGAACCTGTGGACGGAAAGGGTCGGTGTTGCTGTACGGCTTTCCATCCGTTGCAGTGGTGCCAAATGCAGGCGGAAACTCGAAGAAGCCATCGCCATCAGGAAAGCCATCATTGTTGTTGTCTGCTCCATCCGTATCAGAGTTAAACTCCCACGCTCGATTGTTGGTATCCACGTCTGCCTGACCATTGGCATTTTTCACGCCGGAGACAAACGCCGTTGTAGGGCTTGTCAGGTCTCTCAGGTTGTCGATAACTCCATCACCGTCATCATCAACCCCTGCAACACCCGGTCGGCCATCTGCACCAAACGGGCTTCGCATCAGGAATCGATGAAGGCCGTTGCTGATTGTGGTAAAACGAGACCGAACTCCTGAG
>CANHVD010000432.1 GCA_947463775.1 Planctomycetaceae bacterium
CGCGGCCAGCCGAGCCATTCCGAGAGCACCAAAATGCACAAAGACGCTGCCGTCATGGATAATCGGCGTCGGGCTGGCATGACTGTTCTTCGTATGAATCGATGGGACAGATTCCACTCGCCGAACTTCACGATCCCAAATTGTCTGCCCCGTTTTTGCATCAAGGGCGAGTGCTCGCAACGAAAGCTGATCACCTTCCTGCACTGCGGTTGTCAAAAAGACTCTGCCACCAGCCACAGACGGCGAGGACCAACCCAACCCGGCAACGGGAACTTTCCAAACGACGTTCTCTGAATCGGACCACTGCAGCGGAGTTTCTGGTCCTGTGACATGTCCATCCGAATTCGGTCCTCGAAACTGAGGCCAATCGCCAATGAACATCAGGCTCGCAAGTGTGATCACAAGTTTCATCATGGAACAATCTCAGGCAGGCAGAACGGGGCGCAGGCAGGAATAATTGGGGATCAGCCAGCAAGAATCAGGCGATGGCCGAGTGGCAGTCGACATCAGATGATGTACGTTTTCACTCCGGCACGCCCTTGCTTCTTGGCGACAGCAGTTTGTCGAATGCGAAATGGTTTTGCAAACAGACGAATCTGAATTGGACAGCGATGTTACAGTCCAGAATCGCGGCAAATCTCAACTACGAGTGGATTCCAGCTTTAGAATCACTCGCCACGGCCCCCAGACATCGCTCCATTTGGTGTCTTCACTTTGTACCCGGCAGTGAGTGATTCGCAACGAGGTGTTTTTCCTGGCTGAGACTTGTGTATACTCTTTCAAATGAACCCATGTCAGCGTCATGCTCCGTCGCGTATCAGCGAGGATGCCGCGAGATGTGCGAGGCACGGTGATTACGACTGTGTCGCGATTTACAGGGCCGGAGAGCATTCATGACAACTCGTCGAACAATACTAAAATCGGCCGTCGGTTCTGCTGCATTAGCTTCGCTGATGCAGACCTCCGCCCGCGCAGATGTTGGTTTGACTCATTTTGCCCCCAGAGCTAAGCGAGTCGTCTACCTGTTTCAATCCGGCGGGCCCTCGCATCTGGAACTGCTGGACGAGAAACCGGAACTGAAGAAGCTGCACGGTACCGAGTTGCCGGATTCCATTCGTCAAGGGCAACGCCTCACCGGAATGACGTCCGGCCAGACCAGTTTTCCCGTCATCGCCCCGAAATTTGGTTTCAAGAGTTGCGGGCAATCCGGCCTGAGGATCAGTGAACTTCTGCCTTACACAGGAAAAGTCGCCGACGATATCTGCGTGATCCGCTCGATGCACACGGAAGCCATTAATCACGATCCCGCCATCACGTTTATTCAGACAGGTTCACAACAACCCGGGCGTCCATCACTCGGCGCATGGGCCAGTTATGGTTTGGGTAGTGAAGCCGAAGATTTGCCGGCGTTTCTGGTCCTGATTTCTCACGGCAGCGGGGCCGATGCCAATCAGGGACTTCTTGAACGACTCTGGGGCAGCGGGTTTTTGCCATCCAGCCATCAGGGCGTCAAGCTTCGCAGTTCGGGCGATCCGGTCCTGTATTTGTCGGACCCCAAAGGGATGAATCGTAATCTTCGCCGGAAGATGCTCGATAGCATTTCCGCGATGAACCAAAAGCAACTGCAGGAGTCCGGAGATCCTGAGATCGCCACGCGGATCGCTCAGTACGAAATGGCGTTTCGCATGCAGTCGTCAGTGCCGGACCTGATCGATACCTCGAAGGAAACCGAGGCTACTTTTCAGTTGTACGGCGACGACGCAAAAAAGCCGGGCACGTTTGCTGCGAACTGTCTGTTAACTCGCAGACTCTTTGAAAAGGGCGTGAGATTCGTACAGCTCTATCACCGTGGCTGGGATCAGCACGGCGGACTTCCGACCAATATGCCGAAACAGTGCCATGATATCGATCAGCCACAGGCGGCTCTGATTACTGATCTAAAACAGCGAGGAATGCTTGAGGATACTCTGATTATCTGGGGCGGTGAATTCGGCCGCACGGTTTACGGCCAGGGAGGACTTCAGGAAAACTACGGCCGCGATCATCACGGCCGCTGTTATTCCATGTGGCTTGCCGGCGGCGGAATTCGCCCCGGACATGTGCATGGGCAGACCGACGACTACGGCTATAACATCGTGCGCGACCCTGTGCATGTTCACGACATCAACGCGACGATCCTGCACTGCATGGGATTCGACCACGAGCGTCTGACTTATCGCTACCAAGGCCGAGATTTCCGTTTAACGGATATCCATGGCAAAGTTGTCGAGTCGATTTTGAGTTAGTCATCGATTACTTCCGCGTCGCACGAATGTGGTTATGGCAATCGAAGCAACTTTTGTTGGCGGACAACCATTCCAGTTGTGCGGATGCGAATTCAGAGTTCTGAGCAGCCTCGTCCAGTCGTCGAATGGCAGTCCGAAATGACTGAGTATGCTCACGATACTCCGTGTCACGCAACACCTGCCAGACTTCGGCCTTGCTGATCGCAGTCAAAGCTTCAGCACCTTCATGAATCAGCTCCTTATCTTCCAAAGCCAGACCTTCGAGCACTTTCGAAGTCGCTTCCAGCTTGGAACGCATGCTGGCCTGAATCGGTCCCTTTTTCGGTTCATCCTGAGATTTTGCAGCGAGAGCCACAGGCAAAATCATCCCCAGGCAAAGTGTGCAAAGGATTGTCCGTTTGGAAAGAAATCGAAATGGCGTGCACTGAGTTTTCATGATTGCTCCTTCGTGGGTGGGGACCTGACGGCGTGTGACGACGCACAATCCTCACAATGGCAATCAGTGTGCCGAGACAGAACAATCTGAAGCCAGAACAAGGTAAAGGGACACACATCGCGCGTCACAGTCCGAGGGTCTTTTGCCAAAACCACTGAGTTCCGCTCGTAGTTTTCCGCCCGTTCAGCTCGACCAAAAGACAGGAACCGCAGCAAGTCAGGAGATTCTCCTCTGCTCGCAGTCGTGTGCACATGGCTCAGTCCACGAATGCCGCATGTGCGGAAGCGATGCGCTCCTTTACCCCACAGGTGTGCGGACGGCAATTGTGTGACAATCAGGAAAGCCTGAACCTATCCACCATCGCAAGAAACATGTCACTGAGTATCAGCCGCCGAGAAGCTGCTGCTGAGTCTATTTCGCAATGCATCCACGATTCCGCTACTGCGTGGACCCGTGCTGCGGAACTGGAATTCTCGTGAGGTTTCCGCGACCTGTTGAATTCGGATGTCCAGATAATCGTCCGGCAGCGCTTCGGAGATGCGATCTGCCCATTCGATCAGGCATAGCCATTCGTCGGACAGCAGGTACTCGTCGGCACCGATCGACAGGAACTCGTCCAGATCACCGAGCCGGTAGGTGTCGAAATGGGCGACCGGGATTCTTCCGTCCGTATACAACTGCATAATCACAAACGTCGGACTGTTAACGAAAGCAATATCGACGCCAAGTCCGCTGCAAAGCGCTCGAACAAAGCGAGTCTTCCCGGATCCCAGTTGCCCATTAAGGGCGACGGGAAGACCATGTGTCAGCACAGCCGCCAACGCATGGCCCAGTTGGTCAGTCTCGTGTTCGCTTTGGCTTAAAAATGTCAGTGAGCTATTCATGATGCGACGAATCAGCGTCGGCTGCAGGTCCGCTTAAACTCTCGGGCGCAGGATCGGCAGTGGACATCGCAGGGATTCTGGGATCGTCGATCGAGAACAGAGCATCATCAGTGCGGTTGGGAGCTTCCTGATAATTCCAACGCCAAAGACGGTGCGGTTGAAGTTCATGCGTGATCGAACTGCAACCAGTGGCAAAAAGGAATAACAAGACAGGGGCGATTTTTTTCATGAACGAACGTCTCCTGACAGAATCCAACAATGGCGGGAAGATAAGCCTCAGTGCAGCCGCTGGGAATGCGGATTCCGCCTCTACGACGGGTCTGCCAACGATTCATGAACCCGAAAGCAGCGATGGCTCGCAAGCAGCGGCGATTCCTGCCGCTGGCGGGTCGATGCTGCAGGAGATTTCGAATCCTTCTGCGTCTCCCAGCGGCGTTGCTATTGCGGTTGGTGCCTGTGCGGAATCTTTTCTTGTCACTGTTCGGGTGTAGTCGCGGATAGTTGTTAAAGTGGGTCCTTTCTGCAGGACTGATCTTTACCCACATCTTTTCAGGGGCTCACTCGCATCCAGAGATCTTTCCGGCGCTAATGTGGTCCCGGCGTTAACGCAACGGGGGGAGTCGGACCGTAACAATGCGCCCCATCCCGGCTTTACGCCGGGTGAGCATGGGTTTGGAAACTACAGAGCCATGCAAGATGTCGAATCGGCCCCATCCGGCTTCACGCCGGTGGACCGTTGGTTTGGCGACTCGAAGACCAAACCATGGCCCCATCGGCGTAAAGCCAATGGGGGCCGTGTTATGCTTTGAGTTCGCTTGTAGTTGCAAAACCGGGGCTCCGCCGACGCAGGGTCGGGCGGGGGCCAAATCGCATTCCATTTGGTGGCAACCGATGCATCGCATGCTGCGACGACGGTTGCATCGGGGCCGAACGCCGCATTAACAATGGACGCAGCGAATGTGGGTAAAGATGAGCCCGGCAGGCAGGACCTACCGAAATCCGCGACTGCCCCCTCATCGCTCGTTGTTCGGACGACCGGCTTTTCTCTTGCGTTGAAGCAGGGTAGCATCATCTGACGATGCACATGTTTTTGTTCGTTCGTGTGAGCTTTCAATGAGCCCTGCTTCTCGACGAGAATTTCTGAGTCAAACCGGCGGCGGATTTGCCGGATTGGCCGCGTCCGTTTTGCTTTCGGAAGAATTGCGAGCCAATAACGTCAGCTCACGAATCGATCCCTTGCATCCACTAGCCGAACGTTTGTCGAACGTTGCTCCGCACGCAAAGCAAGTCATCTTTCTGTTTCAGTATGGCGGTCCCGCGACTATCGACCTGCTGGATTACAAGCCGGAACTGATTCGACTGCATGGCCTGCCGGTTCCTCCATCGTTGAAGGCGAATCCGGATAAAGTCGGAGGTGTTTTCAATCACTGCCACGACGAGCTTATGGCAGGGCCATGGCGATGGCGTCAACACGGGCAAACCGGTCAATGGGTTTCCGATCTGCTTCCGCACACGGCGAAACATATCGACGAACTCTGTCAGATTCGTTCGATGTACAGTGATAGTTCTAATCATGCCCCGGCGACGTATTTGATGAATACTGGAGCGATCCTCGGAGGGAAGCCAAGCCTGGGGTCATGGGTCACCTATGGACTGGGTTCAGAAAATCAGGATCTGCCGGGTTATGTGCTGCTCTATAAAGTCGGAGGACTTGGCGGATCGGCCAACTGGAGCAATGGATTTTTGCCAGCCGCTTTCCAGGGAACTCAGTTTCGTCATGAAGGTTCACCGGTTCTGAATCTGCAGCCTCCCGCGGCTTATGCATCCTCACAACGCAGCACGATTGATTTTGCTCAGGCGATGAATCGTCGCCATGCGGCGCAGCGACCGGGGATGCTGGATCTGGATGGTCGCATTGCGTCTTATGAGCTGGCGTATCGCATGCAGTCGGAAGCGATTGATATTGGTGA
>CANHVD010000433.1 GCA_947463775.1 Planctomycetaceae bacterium
CGGACATGAAGAAGGCGGAAGCGGTGCTCGCCTGGGCCGTCGACAAGATGGAAGAACGTTACGATCTTCTGGCACGGGTTGGTGTGCGGCATCTGGACAGCTACAACAAACTTGGTAAGCCTGAAATTCTTGAACGACTGGGATTGAAAGAAACAGATCCAGATGCGGTCGCGATTCCTGATCGCATGCCGTTTATTGTGATCATCGCGGACGAAATGGCCGACTTGATGATGACCTCGGGCAAGGAAGTCGAGGCCCACATTATTCGTCTGGCTCAGAAGTCTCGAGCGGTCGGTATTCATCTGGTTCTGGCGACTCAGAAACCAACAGTCGATGTGATCACCGGTCTTATCAAATCAAACTTGCCTGCTCGAATTTCATTCCAGGTGGCAAGCAAGATGGATAGCCGCGTGGTTCTGGATGAGGGTGGAGCGGAACGGCTGCTGGGCAGTGGAGACATGTTGTATCTTGCTCCTTCGACCAGTTATCTGACACGTGCTCAGGGCACATACGTCAGTGATGAAGAGATCAATGCTGTGATCGACTTCTTCAGTGATGTCGAACCTGAATACAGTCCGGAACTGACCAAACTGACGTCGGCTGCAGCAGCTGCCGCGGCCGGCGGTGGTGGTTCCGGAGAAGGTGGAAACCGAATTCACGACGACCTGTATGATCAGGCTGTAGAAGTGGTTATTCGCGAAGGTCGAGGCAGTGTTTCGCTTCTGCAGCGAGCGTTGGGCATCGGCTACGGTCGAGCGGCTCGCATGATCGATTACATGGCCGAGGATGGCGTTGTGGGCGATTACAATGGTGCCCAGGCCCGCGAAGTGATCTGCTCCATAGATGAGTGGGAAAGCCGCAAAGCCGAGCGGGATGATTGAAATCAATGTAAACGCGGCGTTTTGTCGTGTTGTTTAAAGTGGATCGGTGACACTTCGTAGATTGAGCAAATTTGGTTAGAGTGTTGTTTCGTGTCAGATTGAATTGTTGATCTGACGCCAGTATCCACTCTGCTCAATCCGGCTGTTTGCTTCATCCGATCGACTATGAAAACACACTTGCTCCTGCTCACGCTTGTTCCTGGGCTGCTGCAGTCTTTGGCTGTGGCTCAGGACAATCCCTCGGCCCCCGTGCCCCTGATTTTTGATACCGATATTGGCAATGATTGTGACGACGTTCTGGCAATGGGCGTCATTCACTCTTTGCAGAGTCGAGGTCTTTGCCAACTGCTGGCGGTCACGATTACGAAAGATCATGACCAGTGTGCTCCTTTTACGGACGCCATCAATACCTTTTATGGACGTGGCAACATTCCGATCGGTGTTTGTCGCAGCGGGATCACTCCTCAGCAGAGTCGTTTCACAGGATTGGTGATTGAGAAGAACGGAGATTCTGATCGATATCCACATGATCTTCGTTCGGGCAAGGATGCTGTGGATGCAGTCAAGGTCCTGCGACAAGTTCTGGTATCTCAGGCGGACGGAAGTGTTGTGATTGCTCAGGTGGGCTTTTCGACGAATCTGGCCAACTTGTTGAAGTCGCCTGCGGATGACATTAGTCCGTTGACCGGTCGAGAACTGGCGATCAAAAAAGTGAGGCTGGTTTCCGCAATGGCGGGAGCGTTTGCTCCCATCAATGGTCAGCCTCATCCGGAGTACAATGTCACCGAAGATGTGGCATCCGCAAAGATTCTGGCAACCGAATGGCCAACACCGATCGTTTACAGTGGCTTCGAAATTGGACTGGCGATTCCTTATCCGGCGTCCAGTATTCTGAGTGACTATCAGTATGTGCCACATCATCCGTTGAAAGAGTCATATGTGTTGTATGAGCCGCCCCCGCACAATCGTCCGACCTGGGACCTGACCAGTGTGCTGTATGGCGTGTTGCCTGATCGCAACTACTTTGGCATTTCGCCCAAGGGTTCTGTGTCGGTGGATGACAAAGGATTCACGACGTTTACTCCGTCAGAAAACGGGCTGCATCGCTATTTGACGCTGACACCGGAACAGCAGATTCGGGGCACGGAAGCTCTGATCCAGCTGTCGAGCGAACCGCCGCATCATATTCCCCCATTCAAAGAAGATTCGAAATAGACGAGATGGGTGCCGGTCTCGCTTCATCAAAACATGTGCGTAATGCGGGCCAAACGACCTCATGTCACAACCTGCGAGAATCATTGTCGTCGGTTCGATCAACATGGATCTGGTCTTTCGCACGCACCAGCTTCCTCGGCCCGGAGAGACAATAACGGGCCACAGCTTTCAGCAGGTCCCCGGTGGAAAAGGAGCCAATCAGGCCGTTGCTGCGGCACGCCTTGGAGCTCAGGTCTCGATGGTCGGGCGAATCGGTGACGACGGTTTTGGCCGAACGCTGATTGACGGTTTGACCGAAGAAAGCATCGATACGAGTTTCGTAAAAGTGACGCCGAATTGTTCGAGTGGGCTCGCGGTGATTGGTGTCGAAGACAGCGGGCAGAATTCCATTACAGTGATTCCCGGAGCCAATGGATTTGTCACGCCAGATGATGTGATTGCAGCGGAAGAATTGTTTCAGTCGGCCGATGTTCTGCTCGTTCAGTTTGAGATCCCCTTGCCTGCAGTACAGAAAGCTGTCGAGCTGGCTCATCGCTATGGCGTGAAGATTATTCTGGATCCAGCACCATCGGTGAGGGTTGTTCCTGCCGATCTCCTGCAGGTTGATGTCATCTGTCCGAACGAAACCGAGGCCGAGTCACTGTCCGGGCAGGTCGTGGATTCGATCGCGATGGCGATGTCTGCTGTTCAGCAAATAGGCAGTCGAGGTCCACAAGTTAGCCTCATCACGTTGGGATCTCAGGGCGTGGTTGTGTTCGACGGGAAAACCTCGGTACACATCCCGCCGTTCAATGTGGATGCGATCGATACGACGGCAGCGGGCGATGCCTTCGCTGCGGCCTTTGGAATTGCCCTCGCGGAACAGATGTCCGTTTCTGAGGCCACTCGTTTTGCTGCTGCGGCAGGTGCTCTGGCGACAACCAAACATGGTGCCCAGCCGGCGATGCCGACGCGAGATGCAGTCGAGGCCCTTCTGCGAGGCCGATAATTTATGATGCCCGGGTCCGATTGCTATTTCTTATCATCCGAAACAGGTCTGACAGTTTTCTGCTCCCGAAACAATGTCTGCAGCTTGTGCTTGCGAATTCGAAATGCGGTGCCATGATTGCGAGCAGAACCATCAGGGCGAAGATGCATGCGAAGTTCAACGATAATGTCACCACTGGCAGCCAGTTCAAACAGTCGTTTCGCAGACGGCTCCTGACACCACGTCACAGTCTTGTACCAGAATTCTTCATCAGCCCCCTGCCCTCTTGATTCTGCGCCGATGAAAACGGAGTGAGCATGTTTCTCCTGAAGGCGATTTTCGAGGGCTTCCAGGCTCCACTGAGCGATAGCGACATCGTTGCGATGCAGTTCCAGCACATCGCCCTGCTCCGTTACAACGAGCTGCAGGTTGGCTTCGTTCTTTCGGCTGGTGACTGAAAGGTACCATGCCTGTCGTGCATTGGGATCTTTGTAGCCGTATTGCTGAATGCGTTCAGCCGTTGTCAGACCATCCAGCCATTCGGGCTCTTTCAGGAACAGATTCATTTTGTCCTGATCATCGAACTCTGTTTCCGAATCGCGATAGGCCTTGATCTCCATCCCCTGAAAATCACCGCGTGGAGAATTGTTTTCAGGGATCTCCAGAAGCGTTTCCAGGGTATATCCGACGCCTGTGTCGCCCGGGCGAAGAGTTTTCACAAAGCCGCGAGCAGACACTTTGTCGAACTGAACAAGGAATTCCTGCAGTATCGATTCGTGCGATTTGGTGACGGCTGACGGGTCCTGTTGTCCGACGTTGCTATGAACTGGCGTCAGCAAGAAGAACAGCCAAAGCCAATGCTTGCAGGATGCGTGAGTCAAGAGTTGCAGCCTTCCATTTTCTTGTGACTGTGTCCAGCAAACCTCGTCTCAAACGCCCCGCCTCGATTGTTGTCGTTGAGTCATTTCGCAGCCAATTCTTCTACTCGCCTAAGAATCATTGTCTGAAGCACAACACAAATCATGACATGAACAGGAATTAAAGAGCACGGTACGCCGTACTGAAAGAAGTCTTCTGCAGCTCCACGAAAGACAGTATCGAGTGCTGCGATCAGCATCCCACCCATAAACGGAAAGATGATGCAACACACGGCAAAGGCCACCAGCATACCGCCATGTCGAAACCACACAGAAAACAAACCGCCCACATGAAGTGTGACCAGTGCCCAGCTCAATGAGGCCCAGAACCAAGGTTCTCTTATCAAGTCAGCGGTGTCTTCATCAAATCCGGGTTCGACGGCCAGCATCCAGAGGAACCCCAAGGTGAAACAGACGATCCCCGGGATTGCAAACGGCAGCACACCAACCGCCATGCGTCGCAACATATGGGCTCGCGAGATCGGCAGCATGCAAAGCGAGACCAATGTCTGTTCGAAGATCTCCTTGTTCAGCAGGAAGCCATAAACTCTGCCCATGGCCAGGACCAAACCCGCAACGCCAACCAACATCATCGTTCCGGCATAGGCTTCGGCAGGTGCCATATCATCGATCGCGATTGAGATGAACAGAATGACGGAAACAGAAATAACCGGCAGGCCGACCAGCCATACGATGAACCAAAGAAGACCGCCGCCGACAAACTGCCACGACTTCCATATAAGGGCGGCTTGCCATGGTCTGCGAGGCGGCAGCTTTCTTGTTTGAGACAGGATTCCGCGACTTGTGGCCGCTGTTGCGACTGCTCCTTGTGCAATCGCAGCTTCACTAAAGCGTTCAAACAGTTGGTGACTGATCGCAAAGAACACGCTGCCAATGATCAGATGAAACGTCATTTGGGGATGCCAGATCGACATACCTCGTTCAAACATCAGATACGAATCTGACGCCTGCCACATCGTTCGTTCCCTCCAGTTTCCACTGAGCCAGCCAAAATCCCGGGCCAGGCTCGGGAATCCCCATTCCTTGCAACCAAAGGCGGCGAGAAAAATCAGCCAGTGGCCAAATTCCAGAAACAGCCACACCAGAAAGGTGGACGTCACAGCTCGTGAATTGTTGCGCGTGACCGTACTGCAGAAGAGTCCGGCCTGACTCAGGCAAAACGCATAACAGATTAGCCCCAGCAGACTGGCAAAGATTTGTTCTCGTACAACGCCACCCAGTGTGACCGCCAGCATCAGAAAGGGAGCGGCGATCAGAATCAGCAGGATTACAACAGCCAGACGCGGCAGTGATTTTCCCAGCAGCAGAGTGACATCGTGAACTCCTGTCATTCGCAATAGCGGCAGAGTTTCCTCTTCCTTCTCTTCCGTGATCGCCACCGCAAAGTACATCACTCCGAGCAGCGTCAGACACCAATAGCAGCATTGGATAACATTACCGATCAGCGTCAGTCCGGCTGCTCCGAATCGCGCGGTTTCTATCACCTGGAGAAGCAGCAGAAACAGCATCATAACCACCATCCCACCACGCACCATGTGGTGAGACAGCAGGCGTGATTCCTGACG
>CANHVD010000434.1 GCA_947463775.1 Planctomycetaceae bacterium
AGGAAGGCACCAGAGCAAGTGGTTAAGGTTGGATCTCGCCGTTGATGATTCTGGTGATGCCGTTTTTCATGAGTTCGTCGCCGAAGTTCAGAAGATAACCAAGCTTCAAACCGGTCAGCTTCAGATATGTGAGCAGTTGCTTCTTGTGGACAGGATGAACGGTTTCCGTCGACTTCAACTCCAGAATCACCTTGCCGCCAACGATGATGTCGGCTCGAAATCCTTCGTCAAATGTCATGCCTTCAAAGTTAATCGGCACGACGACCTGACGCTGAGTGATAAGGCCTGCTTTTTCCAGTTGCCGGACAAGTATGGCTTCATAGACGACTTCCAAAAGACCGGGCCCCAGAGCTTTGTGGATTTTGATAGCGCAGTCGACCACGATCGTACCAATCTCGTTCTCAGTCATGATGTTTCTCCTGGTGTAGTGTTTTGTCGAGATCCGCACACAATAACAGAGTACCTCTAAAGAATGACTTCGTGAAAGGCACTCACGTAACTCGGCTTTTTTCCCGAGCCTCGGTGTCCACTCAGAAAGGCTCTCAAGCGAGTCCGTTCTCCATCACCTCAGCAATGCCGATCGAGAGATACCGCTTGTGGAATCGCAGGTGGCTCGTCCAAAGATCGCTGCAGATTTGCTCGGCGGACTTTCACAGACTATGCTCGCGAGATGCCTCCTGAGACATCGTGTCGTCTCGGAAGCCTTAAACGCCTGTCGCGGGAGTTCTGTTGTGCCTCGAAACTGTTATCACAAAAATGTTTGTACTCTGCTGACGCTGATCCTGATGGCGTTTACACACGGAGAAGTTCTGTCTCAGCAGGCCGCTCAGCAAACATCCGCTGCGGCAGAAGTGCCGCGTATCAAATTTGATCTCGAAGCACTGAGCAAAGCTCCTGCGGTCTTCCCGACGGATGTTGCGGCAGCCGAAGGAGTGAAATCTTTCTTTTATGAAGGACTGCCGTATCACGGAAAGCCGACTCGAATCTTTGCGTACTACGGTGTTCCCGCAACGCCCGCCGGTGCGGATTCGGAGAAAGCAAAACTACCCGCAATGGTTTTGATCCATGGAGGTGGAGGAACCGCCTTTGATCGGTGGGTCAAGCTATGGAACTCACGCGGTTATGCGGCGATCGCAATGGATCTGTGCGGCTGCGTTCCTGTCGGGACTTATGGCAATTGGCAAAGACATGAACAGGGCGGACCTCCAGGCTGGGACGCCAGCTTCAGTCAGCTCGACGATGCAGTTGAAGATCAATGGACATACCAGGCAGTCAGCGCTGTGGCTCTTGCGCACAGTTTGATCCGGTCCTATCCGGAAGTGGATGCAGATCGAATTGGCGTAACAGGGATTTCCTGGGGCGGCTACATGACCAGCATCGTGGCGGGCGTCGATGATCGATTTAAGCTTGCAGTGCCGGTTTATGGTTGCGGCTTTCTTGGTGAGAACTCTGTATGGCTGCCGGCGTTTGAGAAGCTGGGGCCCGACAAGGCCAATCTCTGGCTCAAGCAATGGGATCCGTCTGAGTATCTCAGCAACGCGAAAATGCCAATGCTATGGGTGAACGGCACGAACGATTTTGCTTACCCCATGGATTCGTGGAAGAAGTCCTATCAGCTTCCGAAAGGAGATCGTGCGTTGTGCCTGCGAATTCGCATGCCGCACGGACACGGGGCTGCCGGGGAGAATCCGGAAGAGATCCATGTGTTTGCAAACTCGATCCTTCGAGCAGGCAATCCGTTGCCAAAGATTACTGCACATGGTTCCGAAGGCGACAAAGCGTGGGCTGTTTTTGAATCGACAGTCTCGGTCACAAAAGCGGAATTGTGTTTTACTCGTAAAACAGGTCGCTGGCAGGACCGTGAATGGGAGTCCATCCCCGCGGAAATAGACTCAGTGACTTCCAAAGTGACGGCCACAATCCCGCCTGATGCCACGGTCTTCTATCTGAACGTGTTTGATGATCGTGACTGTGCTGTTAGCACTCCGCACGACGAACGATAATCCGACATGCTCACTGCCGCCGTTGACTCAGATGTAGGTTTATTCGTCAAGAAACCCGTGGCCGAAAAGTGACAATACGTGTTTGTCACCTCTCGGCCAAGGGTTAACAGAATAATGTCTACGGCAGCAGCCACGTCAATCCTGGTCGAAGTTGTACCCCTCGGAGTGGGATTCAATCTCATCGACCGGCATTAAATCTGGATCGATCAACTCTCGCAGTTTGTCCAGTGCCTTCATTTGAAGTTGCCGGACACGTTCTTTTGAAATTCCCAGGTCTGCAGCGATCTCTCTTAATGTCTGCCCATCGGGATTCAAGCCACCAATTCCGAACCGGTGTCCAACGATCTGGTATTCGCGATCGTCCAGGACATCCTTTGCCTGCAGCATAAGTTGCCTTACAACTGACTCAGGATCATCACAGACTCTCACCTGAGAATCCCGCTCTGGCACTTCGCTGAGCAGTTCGGAAACGGCACTTGGAAATCTCTCTTTCCGCCGCTGGCGTACCTTCCATGACCGAAAGAAGTGACGCTGAATCGAATGGGTCGCGTAAGTGCTGAAACGCAGCTTTCGAGAATAGTCGAATCGGTCAATTGCCCCTAATAGAATCATGCTCCCGTCACTGCTGAACTCATCAACTTCGCCAAAACTGCTCGAGAACTTTCGAGCAAGATTCGCGACAAGTCTGAGGTTTGAGCGGACCAGTTGCGAACGGATCTTCTCGACCAGTTCCAGTTTCTGCTCAATCTGGTTCATAATCTTGACGTCCGGAGTCTCCGCGGAGAGCCGAGACCGGAGCCGATTGATTCGGTAACGAGCCAGATTCAGAGCCAGAAACAGGACCTGCTCCTGCTCGAAACTCAAGAGTGGATCAGACGACGACCAGTTTAGAAACACAGCGGTCTCGTCATCCGCCGCATCAGACTTTGATCGCGGCTTCTTGTCAGGATCGCCATGCGATAACTCTTCGAGAAGTCGATCCGCCGCCTTTAACGGGGCCGAACTTCTCTCCATTCCCTCAAACTCCGGCGAGTAGATGAAGCGGTTCTCCTGAGCCAGCATCGTCCGTGCCCGCTGCCGCCGAAGTTCCAATTCTCGATCGATCGATTCGCCCGATAGAAAAGGTGCACGCACCGTCTTCTTCAGGCTCTTCTTGCACGCTAACTTTGTGACCCCCATGATGCTCTCCCAGCGATTGAAGACTGTAAACTGTCTTACTTGGGGAACGATCCTTAAATCGTTCAATCGTCAAAAAACGTTCAATACGATCCAGACCGTCTTCCAGTACGTCTGATAACCAGATTTGTTTGTTTTTCTTGTCCCAGCGCCTACGCCTGAGAAATGCGGGAAAAATCGTGATTCGCTCGTGGTGAACGGCCCAGGGGCAGTACCGGATCACAGTTTTTTCTGTTCTCAGTTTCGAAGTTCCGTTAACACACCAGCGTTTGATGCGGACAGTCGGATAGAGTCAAAACGTTCACTTTATGTGAAGGGCGCTGAGATGGTCACAATCGACTGGGATCCGCAGGAGAAGCTCTTTGTGCTTCGTTCGTCTGTGGTTCTGGAGCATTCCCCGGATGCCCTGTTTGAATTCTTCAGCGATGCTTTCCAGCTTGAGCAGATCACGCCGCCCTGGCTGAATTTTAAGATCCAGACACCCGCTCCGATCGATATCCGAAAGGGCTGTCTGATTGATTATTCAATACGGCTGCGAGGCATCCCGATTCGATGGCGGACAGAGATTTCTGAATGGAATCCATCGTTCTCCTTCGTGGATCGACAGCTCAGAGGCCCATACCTTCTTTGGGAGCATCTTCACACATTCGAGCAACTACCCGACGGGACTTTGGCGCGGGATGAAGTGCGGTACCGGGTTCCTGGCGGTCGGCTGATAAATTGGCTCCTGGTTAAAAACGACCTGATTCGCATCTTCGAGTTTCGTCGGAACAGAATGTTGGAACTGTTTCCACCACGCTCCTCTTCCCGACAGAAAAATCAGGTCGCAGTATGAATTGCGTTCCACAACTTCGCTGCTTGTCGCTGAACTCCCATGCTCCGCAGAGCAACGGGGAGTTCGTGCTCTACTGGATGAACGCCAATCGGCGGCTGTCGTTCAATTTTGGTTTGGACCGCGCTATCGAGTGGGCCAGGCAATTGAATCGCCCCTTGCTGATTCTGGAAGCACTTCGCTGTGACTATCAGTATGCGAGTCGGCGACTTCATAGTTTTGTCATTCAGGGCATGCATGACAATCAGAAGGAGGCGACTCGACAAGGGCACGCTTACGCGGCATATGTTGAGGGAATTCCTGGGCAAGGCTCGGGACTCATCGAATCTCTTGCGAAGCAGGCGTGTGTCGTCGTGACCGATGATTTCCCCTGTTTTTTTCTGCCGAAAATGATTCGTGCGGTGGCGAGGCGAATTCCAGTACGAATGGAGGCGGTTGATTCAAACGGCCTTCTCCCAATGCGGGCTGCCGATCAGGTTTTCCCAACGGCCTACGCGTTTCGACGATACCTTCAGAAGACGTTGACTCCACATCTGACGCAGTTTCCAACGGCCGAGCCTTTGGCCGATCGCACGATTCCTCGATTGTCGAAGTTCCCATCACATCTTTTCAGCGAACATCCGCTCGCCTCTCCGGAATTGCTGCGGTGCGAGTCCGCCGCGTTGGATCGTTTACCCGTTGATCAATCCGTGCGCGAAGCCGTCATGAAGGGCGGATCGGTCTCAGCTGATCAATGCCTGCAGCAGTTTCTTGATCGCCGATTATCTCGTTATGCCGAAGAACGCAATCAGCCGGATGAGGATGCGTCCAGTGGTTTGTCGCCGTATCTGCATTTCGGACATATCTCCGCACACGAGATCTTTCTGCGACTGGCTAAGGGTGAGAATTGGTCTGTCGATCGGCTGGGTGATGTTCGACAAACTCGCGGCGGCCGAAGCGGCTGGTGGGGCATGGCGGAGAACGCTGAATCGTTTTTGGATGAGCTGATCACGTGGCGCGAGTTGGGCTTCAACATGTGCTGGCAGCGTCCTGACTATGACAAGTACGAGTCACTTCCGGACTGGGCTCAGGAGACGCTCCATGAACATGCGTCTGATCCGCGGCAGTATGATTACTCGCTCGAAAAACTGCAGGCCGGGAAAACACATGATCGTTTGTGGAATGCGGCGCAGAATCAATTGGTGACCGAAGGGCGGATGCATAACTATCTGAGAATGCTGTGGGGCAAGAAGATCCTGAAATGGTCGCGCACGCCGCAGCGAGCATTAGAGGTGATGCTTGAGTTAAATAATCGCTTTGCCGTGGATGGACGGGACCCGAATTCCTACTCCGGGATTTTCTGGGTTCTCGGCCGTTACGATCGCGCCTGGGGGCCTGAACGGCCCATCTTCGGCAAGATACGGTATATGACGTCCGAGAATACGGCTCGCAAGCTGACGCTGACCAAATACCTGAACCGCTATGCTCCCAAGCGAGAAACTGGCGGACTGTTCGGGATGCAATGACAGGTTTTGAGATGACCGGGATGAGATATTGCTGACACGATC
>CANHVD010000435.1 GCA_947463775.1 Planctomycetaceae bacterium
CGACAGACGAGCAGAGTTCTGATGCCAGGAATGCCGGTGATAAGACTGCAGGCGATCAGTCACCGCAGGATTCATCTCCTGACGTTGGGGCGACGACAGATCCGTCTGTTGTGAAGTCTGCACAAGACAGTGACGAATCCTCGTCAGCGCCGGGTTCGGAATCATCGCCAAGCCAGAACGTTGACGCAGTGGGTGATTCGTTTATTCAGCAGCGACACTGGTTTAAATCGCTTCCGATTTCCAGCACAGCGCGAACGCGATCTCAGCAATTGTTGCGAGAAGCTCCGGAGATCAAGGGGATTCCGTGGTCTGCGTGGCAGCCAGAGATGGATGCCCAGCATGTGTATGTTCGTGTGCCGGGATTGATTTCTGCTTATCGATTGAGCTCCGGGCAACATTTGTGGACGAGAACTCTGAGTCATGAGCAGCCGCCCGTGCGTCCTCTGGAGCCGGATTTTATTGGTGGTGGATTCGGAGTTGAGCGAAATCCATTGCAGGAAGCGATGAACAGTCCGGAGATCCTGCAGTTGCATCGCAACGAGATGGTGGGGCGGATGACGTCGGATGCTGAGCGATTGTATCTGGTGTCCCAGTTAAGCGCTGGCAACGGTCCTGTCGTTTCCCGTGGCATGATGCGAATCCGAGGTGTTGCGGACCAGACCAAAGCCGGTCTGTGGGAACTTGTCGCCATCGATAAGGAAACCGGCCGGAGACTTTGGACGATGGGTGGCCCTCCTGTGGAAGAAAAGTTCGGCAATGAACTGGCGACTGCGTGGCTGGCAGGGCCGCCTGCTGTCGAAAAGGGCAGGCTGTTTCAGGTGATTGAGAAGGAGTCCGTCGTACAAATGGTTTGTCTGGAGGCGGCTACAGGTCGTTTGCTCTGGCGTGTTCCTTTGTCTTATCCTCAGAATCAGATTGGACTGGATGCTGCGCGGCAATTGCTGGCTGCTCAGACCCGTGTGCAAGACGGCCTCGTCTATACGACTTCAACAACCGGCTGGCTGTTCGCCATTGATACGATGACACACTCCATACTTTGGGCTCGAAAGCTCAATACGAGATCAGCAGACGGTCGAGATGACCGTCTGCTTCGCAATACCGGAATGTTCATGACTGATCTTGCGCCGCTGAAACAGGCGTGGCGTTCTCAACCGCCTATTCTTCTTGGCGACAAACTGCTGGTTCCGACGGCGGAATCGGCAACCTTGCTTTGTATTGATCCGAGGAGTGGCAGGACTCGTTCCACATCGATTCCCGCTTCCGGAGTTACTGTCGTTCTGCATTATGATTCGCAATGGCTGATTCTGGCCTCAGCCGAATCCATTGTTGGTTTCAGGCAGCCACAACTGAAGAAGGCATGGACTCTGAAAGTAACGGACCCGGCGGCTCCCCCTGTCGGACCTGCATCACGTCAGGAAGACGATCTGTACGTTCCTCTGGCCGACGGCTCAGCGGCCGTTGTTGCGCTCGAGAACGGAACGTTGAAACAAACTCTCAAGCGATTCCGGCCCGCATGGAGTACCGGAGGTTTTTATTCAACGCAGGGCGGAATTCTGAGTCATGCGCCAGACCATTTGACGTTGATGTCGCGTGAGCCGGTAACCGGCCATGATGAGACTGATCCACTTCAACATGCGACATTCCTGTTTGAATCCGGTGCAGTAAAAGAGGCATCGATCGCTGCGGCGAAGATTCCGGTAACGGCTTTGCGCAGAGATGCTGTGCGGCGTTTGAGGTTTCGGATTGCCGTTGCGATGTTGAAAGCTGAGGAAAGCGATAACGCAGCGACGTCGGCGAAGGATTTGATCGCAAATGAGGCGGCCCAACTGGAAGAGATCGCCGGCATGGCTCAGACCGCTCATGAGAAAGCTCTGACACATTTTCTGCGGCTTGATTACCTGCTGCGAACGGCTCCCGAGAATGTCGTCCCGTCATTGATTGATGCCTTAACTTTGGATGAGTCGGTCCAGATGGTCGATGTTCCGGTGACCTCATCCATGAAGGAACTGCTCGCGGATGCTGCGGGAAGTGACCCGTTGGCTCGGAACCCGCTGAAAACCTCGATTGATCAGCGACTTGTGACATTTCGAGCCTGGGTGTTGATGCAGCTGCGGGATCGAATTGCAACGGCTGAAGCCAAGGAGCAAAGTGCTATCATTCTGGCATTAGCCGCTGTTCCGGATGTTCTGATTGCAGAAATGCATTCGAAGGGTCTTGCTGAGGAGTCATTGCGGCGAGCTGAAGTGCAGTTGCAGAACGGTGAATGTAATGAGCTGACGTTGCAGCTTTTAATGTCTGCGGCTGATGCCCAGTTGGATGCGGGTCTGACAGGAGATGTAAATGCCTCAGATAACGAACAAAGGATCAAGCTCTCCGTTCGAATTGCAGACGGCTTTGGGAAGGCTCGTCAGTTGCTGTTGAAGAAGTCGAATGTGGAGTCGGCTCATCGGGAGCTTGTGGATCGAATTCTGACGGTTGCACAATACGAACTTCAGGGCAAGCTGCCGGGCGTGACCATTGCGACTCAGGATGATACTCGAGAATTCATCGTCAATCGTGTCGCGGGCACTCCGGACGTTCCCTTGACCATGTTGCCAGTCAGCAATACGGGAAGGATGATGGGGCGAATGCCGGGAAGATCGGATGTCAATGTGAGTTCCGCATCTGATGCTTTCCTTTCGGCATTTCGCTGGTCGGTGCGGACGATCCCTGGAGCAATTCAGGCGAAGTCTGTTCGCGAGCCATTTGTTGCGCCGTGGACGATTAGTCGCGAGGCGTCGAGCAACGTCAATGACTTGCGGAATCAGGAACTCTATCGGTTTGGCACCGTACTCCTGCTGGCGGACAGCGATGGCTTGTCTGCATTTTCAGTGACTGAGCAGCGATGGTTGTGGCGGAAAACGGCCGCCGACGGGTTTTCCAGTCGACGTTCACGACTGACAGAAAAGACGTTCGGAAAGCTCGATACGGGCTTTGGCTCTTTGGCGATATGGTTTGGGGGATCTGGCGTCGATATTTGCGGAGGAAACGCTCGGTGGGTGTGTCTGAAGTCGAATGACAGCGTTGAAGTGATTGATGTCTATACTGGTAATCGTCTGTGGGGAATGCCTCTGGAAGAAACGTATAGTTCAGTGCTGGCGTATCGCTCAGCCATTATTGGCCACAGAGGATTCTCGCATTTCTTAGTGTTGAATCCAGTTGACGGTAAGGACCAAACCTCTGCTGTTTTGAGTGCGGAAGAGCTATCAGGAATGGCCCTTCTTCGAGAGACGCCGGATTCGATACTAACCCTGAGGCATCCCTTCGAAGATCAACCAACGCTCTTGTGGATCAATCAGGCTGATGGGCTTGTGAAACGCCAGTTGGAGTTGTCACAGAAAATGCATGCGACCATCATGGAAGAAGAAACACTGGCGGTGTTGACTGAGAATGGTGATCTGAAAGTCGTGGACCTGATGACGGGGGCTCAGCAGGACTTTGCCGGCTCTGGGGCGGAGATCGCAAAGTCGTTATCGATTGAGCCAACGAAAATGGCATTTCATGCAGATGCTCTGAACTATTATGTCTACGAAATGGACGACAATGGACTCGGGTTGTTTGCTTTCGAAACGGCTCGTCTAATTCCGGTCAAGACAAGCGTAGTGGCCTTTAGTCGAAGTACCGGAAAGCTTGCCTGGGCACATCCGCTGAAGGCGTCGGGCAGTCTTTACGTTGACGGGCCGGACGAACTTATTGTTGTGGCTGAGATCAACGAGAATGCTGCGGCCAACCCGGGCGGTGGGCGGCCTCTCAATATTCCGGGGCTGATGATTCAGATGGGCCAAAATTACGATATCAAAGGCCTTTCGCGAGCGACCGGACTTTCGCGATTTAGCTACAAGGTCGCTGCTCAGCGTCCATTCTCGGAAATCCGCCTGACAAGAACAACGGCCAACCAGCTGGATCTGGAGGCGTTTGGCCATCGAGTCAGATTCATCTCTTCCCCGGTTGCGACGGCTCCCTGAAACGGCTCATGGCAGGTTCCGCCGTGGCGGACAGGTGATTTAGCCTCGTACGAAGCGTTTTCGTTTAGCGGCAAGCTGCAGGCGGAGTCGAAATGGGGCGGACACGCCTGTGGCATGCGGTTAATCGATTAAATCAAAAGGCCACAGGCAGAGGCCTGAAAGTTCCGGGCTGGCAATCTATTTTTGAACTGGCGTTTGTCATTCTCGTCAGGAAAGCTAAAAAGGGCCTTAGAGCGACTAACAAAACCGGGATTGGCTCCCTTAAAGAGCCTGCAATCACGGAGACATGCGACTGCCAGGGGTGCCTGTCCCCGTTTTGTTGGTGGCTCTCAGTAACGGCTCACCATTTCACTTGTTTGTTCTGGAATTCGTATCAATGGCCAAGGGTAAAGTCAGCGGCAACATCTATCGAGATCATGAAATCAAGGAAGATCATTCCTTCACTCAGGGATTTGGAGCCGGTACCGGAGTTAATAGGCGATACTCGGCCAAGGTCGGCGGCAAGACCAAAAAGGGCAGCCTTGAACAAGTGAAGGCCGATATCGACTATTTCCTCGACAAGAAAAAGACTGAGGAAAAAGGCGAGTGATTAGTGATGTCTCGGGGTTCTGATGCCCCGCATCAGCGTCGGAACATCGCTCCTGACGTGGTTCAGACGTTGTGGCAGCTTACCGCCTGGCATCTGGGGGATTTTCCTGCCGTGTCCGGGGCTGCTCCCGTTTTGCCGCAGTGACGCCATGGGAGCGGAATTTGGCGGCATAATGCGTGTAATCGCGTGATGGAAATTCCCGGTTCTTCAGAGTTGGACGTTGAATACTGACTTTTCTTTGAGGAATCCGGGCAGAAAACATTCCTCCGTTGCTGACGGACTGCTGTCTTCATAAAATCTCGCCGCTGTTTGTGCGCGGGGCGAACGAGTACTGATGTGCTCAAAATTCGTACGGCCGCATTTTGAATCGCTGACTGACAAGAATTTCTCATGAAACACGTTCTTTCCGCTTTGGTGATGAATCAACCGGGTGTTCTCGCTCATATTTCCGGCATGCTGGCTTCCCGAGCCTACAACATTGAGAGCCTTGCCGTCGGAGCCACCGAGAACCCTGAACTCTCACGGATCACGTTCGTCGTCAACGAAGATGAAAAGAAGCTGGATCAGGTTCGTAAGCAACTTGAAAAGATCGTGACTGTCGTTCGTGTTCAGGACTTCTCAGGTGCGGATTACGTGGAACGTGACCTGATGCTGATGAAGGTCAGCACAGAGAATGGCCGACGTGGTGAGATCCGTGAACTGGTAGATATTTTCCGAGGTCGCATCGTCGACGTCGGGGCCAGCCATGTGATGATCGAAATCTCCGGTCGTGAAAGTAAGATCGACGCCTTCATCGATCGCATGCGAGAGTTTGGGATTCTCGAGATGGTCCGCACCGGGCGAATCGCCATGATGCGAGACCGGACGATTACCGAGGAATCCGGGGCCGACACTTCATGTGATGCTGCGACGACCTCGAAGTCCTGAGCATTTGGGCCGTCAGGCGATCCG
>CANHVD010000436.1 GCA_947463775.1 Planctomycetaceae bacterium
AGCGATGACGCCACGATCAGTGCAATCATTGGGAATGGTCCAGACATCAATCGCCTGAGTATGGACATCCTCTGCATATGTCATCGGATCTGCACAGGTATTGACATTCATACTTTTCGCAAAATTGTTGCTAATCGCATATCGCGCACAATTTCACTATTCTTAGGATGAAAGTCCTCGGGGCACTAAAGTTCACACGGTCGTTCCGGGCCGGTATTCCACGCCATTTGGGTCAAAACCAGTTTCCTATGATGTTCTTCGTCGCTGTGCTTTCTGTGATAGCGTGCGTGGCTGTTCTGCTGCTGCTGGCACGCATGAAATCTTTGTTCGCGGGATTGACGGTCAAGTACTCGTGGCAATGGGCTCTCGTAGCAGCCGTTTCGTTGCTGGTTTCACTTGTGATGTCAGGGCGCTTCTTCGAGATTTCTCCGGCCGTCAGTTCTCTGCTCCAGCTTCTCTCTGTCGTTTTGATGATGACTCCGGCGGTGTCTACCCTCGGGGCGAGAAATCCCGGTGTCAGTGCGTGGCAGGTTTTTGTCGTGGTGCCTTTGATCATTGTTCTGCTGTGGCCTGGGTTGAGCGATCTGCTCAGCAGTCGCGGGAAAGAGCCGCTCCGCTTAGGCATCCCTGCGTTCTCTGGATTGTGCCTCGTGCTGCTGATGAGCATGAGCACTTGCCTGGGAACGTCCTTAACGTTCGCCTCACTATTCTTCTTTTCTGCAGTTTCCGTGGGTCTGTTCCCCGCTATGGGCTGGATGGATCTGATGTCACCCTGGCAGTCTGTGATTCCTTTTTTGCTGCTGAGTGCCGTTGTCCTCTCCGCAAGGTCCTTCAGAATCAGAGGCCGGGCTATTGAAACGGCTCAAACGAGGTCGGAACTGGTCGACGCCTCATGGACTCTGTTTCAGGATTTTTATGGACTCGTCTGGGCGCGACGGATTCAGGAACGAGTCAATCAGTTTGCGTCTCGGGAAAAGTGGAACGTGTTGCTGACGCACGAAGGCTTTCGAGATGCGAATGGAAATGCACCGTCGGATGAAGATCTTGAAAAGCCCCGAGATGCACTTCGGTGGGTCCTCAGTCGATTTGCAGATGACCAATGGATCGCTGAGAAACTCTACCGATTGGGCTGAGGCAGAGGTAAATGTCTTTTTTTCTCTGCCGACGACGGGATTGCGGCTACCACCTAAGATTGAATTCAACGCCTGTTGTTTGTAGGGTTCCCTATTGTAGACGAACGGATGGGCGTCTTTCACGGTGTGTCCTCAACATTCCATTGGTGATCAGGCTTTTTCAATGCTGTTCAAACGTCTTGGAGACATCACAGCGAAACACGCTTTTCTGATTCTTGCAGCATGGGTCGCGCTGCTGGTGGTTTGCATTTCCACCGCGCCAAAATGGGAGGATGTCGTTCAAAACGGCGAGTTCGCGTTCCTGCCGGAAGACTCCCCCAGCCGAATTGCAACTGAAGGTTTTCGCGAAGCATTTCCCAACGACCTGCTGGCCAGTACGCTGGTTCTTTTGGTGCGTCGGGAAAGTTCCGATGGACTTTTGAAGTCCGACTACGACTACCTGACGGCTCGAGTGATCCCGGAGATTCACAAGATTGCCCGACTCCCGATGCCTGATGAGCAGCTTGCTGCCGATGCGGGGGTTGAGTCAGCGAACGCCGCTGCGACCGAAATCGCGAGCACTGACAAGAATTCGCCGCCAAAAATTGTGCAGGGAATTACTTGGTTTGCAGATAAGAAGATTGGTGATCTTCTGATCAGCGAAGACAAGCAGGCGACCACAATCGTTATGGGGCTCAGCACCGAGTTTCTCGATCAGCAAAACACGGACGTCGTGGATCAGGTTGAGAAGTTTGTGGAGCAGCTTTCCAGGACTCCCGCCGGAGAAGAGACCTCTTTGCCCGCTGGTCTTGAGATTGCAATCAGTGGCAGTGCGACATTTGGTCGTGACATGATTCGTGAAGCCAAGAACAGCGCGAAGTCGACCGAGAAATGGACCGTGATTTTGGTGGTAGGTCTGTTGATTTTGATCTACCGGGCTCCAGCTTTGGCGATGATTCCGCTGGTCACTGTTGCTGTTTCAACTGCTGTCTCGTTGACGTTGCTGTCAATGGCGGCGGCGGCCGGAATCATCAGTCTGTTCAACGGTATTGAAACATACGTGACGGTGCTGATTTATGGGGCTGGTGTGGACTACTGTCTGTTTCTGATTGCTCGTTACCGTGAAGAGATTGACGGAGGGCAAACAATCGAAGACGCCATCTCAGGAACACTTCAACGGATCGGGGCGGCTTTGACCGCCAGCGCTGGCACTGTCATGTGCGGTATCGGGATGTTGGTCTTTGCCGAGTTCGGTAAGTTTCGACAGGCTGGTCTGGCGATCACATTCGGTCTGGGTGTTTGTCTTCTTGCTGCTCTCACGCTGACTCCGGCAATTCTGCGTCTCATTGGCCGCTGGGCATTTTGGCCAAACGTTCCATCATTGGCTTCTCGCCGCGACGCCAGTTTCCCCAGCAGTTCAGACTTTGTGGCTCGCCTGCAGAAAAAGAATCTGTTGACGGCTGGTTGGCATTGGATTGGCAGCCTGATTGAACGACGCGCATGGGCAGCCTGGATTGGCAGCATGGCGATGATGCTGCCGTTTACACTCGTGGGTATCATTTACTTCGGCAATCTTAGCTATGGCCTGCTTTCCGAGCTGCCTGATACGGCCCGCAGCGTTTATGGCGCCGAGGCGGTTCAGCGACATTTCCCGGCCGGAGAAGTGGCCCCGTTGACGGTTCTCGTTGATGCTGGTTCTCGTGAATTCAGATTCCGAATTCAGCCCGCTGCTGATGCGAAAGATGCCAATACATGGCAAGTCGTCAGCCTGGATGAAGGCGGCGATGTTTTTGCAGCCGAGGGATTTGCTCCTGTTGCTGGGCAGAATCTTGAATTCTCAATCCCCCGGAAATCAGCGATGTATTCCGGGACCGTGTCTGCCGACGGGAAAACTGTCGCCGGTAAGTGGACGCAGGATGATCGCGACTACGACCTGACGCTGGTTCAGGAAGATGGTGCCTGGTCAGGTAGTCTGTCCGCGCCGGTTGTGGACTTCAGTCCGATTCAGGGCGAGCCATTTGAGATGGTAACTGAATTCACAAAGAGTCTTGTCGACAAGAAGGACGAACTGGGACTCTATGCCGTACGCTCGATGTATGCTCCGAAAGGACAGCGAGAGCCAGGGAAAATGACCTTTGCCGTTCGTCAGGCTGCGAAGAAACATGCTCGCGATTACTTTGTCAGTTCCGTCAATCCTGCAGTGACTCGAGTGGATCTGATTTTCAAGCAGGATCCGTTTTCTCGCGACAGTATCAGTGACTTCCGTAACCTGCGTGACAAGATTCATGCTCATCTGCCCGAGGGGTTAAAAAACGCTTCGCTGTCCTTCGTTGGCAATACTGCTGACATCAGCGACCTTAAGGACGTGACCGACTCTGACCAGATCAGAATCGATACGCTCGTCATGCTGGGTGTCTATTTGATTCTTGTGGTTCTGTTGCGACGACCCGGAATTTGTGCCTACCTGATGTTCACCGTCTTCTATAGCTACCTCGCCACGCTGGGTATCACATATCTTGCATTCTGGGCGATGGATCCGCAGGGCTTTGCCGGGCTCGACTGGAAAGTGCCGATGTTCCTGTTCACGATCCTGATCGCCGTGGGTGAAGATTACAATATCTTCCTGATGGCTCGTATCGAGGAAGAAGAAAAGATCCATGGGCCTGTGAAGGGAATCACCGTGGCTTTGGAAAGAACAGGCAGCATTATTTCGAGCTGTGGAATCATCATGGCCGGTACGTTCTCTTCTCTGATGGCGGGCAGTTTGGTCGGAATGGATCAACTTGGTTTCGCACTGGCTTTGGGTGTCATGCTGGACACGTTTGTGATTCGCCCGATCATGGTTCCGTCGCTGCTGATGCTTTTGGCGACAGGGAAACTGGGAGTGTTCAGTCGACTCGCTGGCTATGAAAAAAAAACGGACGATGTGAAGTCACTCGCGGCCTGAGCCTATGAGTCGTCCCGAAGCTGCCCCTACAGATTCTTCTAGCTTCCGAAACTCCCTCGTTTACCGATCTGTGTTTGTTATTGTCGGCTGGTTGAGTAGTCTGTGCGTTTGTCTGCCGTTCGAGTGGTCTCGGTTGCAGGCTGCTATCGCCAGCCCTTCTGGTATATTGGGTTGGTTTGCGGACTGGAATCCGGACACCACGCTGCCGTTTCTGGTGCTGCTGACTCTACCTGTGATTGTCTTCGCCGGAGTTCGTGGTATACGGCCGCGAGTGATCTGGTTGCACTTGATAAAGGCATCTGAAGCGACTGATGCGAAGGGGCTTACAAAACCGCCACGACGTTATTGGTTGATCACAGCGGGCATGTTTCTGGTTTCCTTCCTGTGCAGTGCTTCAATCGGCTGGCGCGAGATGCAGATCGGGGTGTCCGCAGCGCCGTCTGAACTTCCAGACACGGTACGGTTTGCACGACTGCCACCGGCTTATCACGATGAGTTCAGCTATCTGCTGCAAGCGCGGACGTTTCTTGCCGGACGCTTTGCGTGGCCGCCCATGATGGTGCGTCCGGATCTCTTTCATCAGATCCACGTGCTGAATGAACCAACAACCGCCAGCCGGTATTTTCCACTAACCGGTGCGTGGTTGGCTCCGTTCGTGGCGCTCGACGTCCCGTGGCTGGGACAGTGGATTGCTGGGGCGCTTTCGAGTGTTTTCTTTTTCCGCTGCCTCCTGAGGCTGCTTCCGTTACGTTCCGCGATTGTTGGCGGACTATTGATCGCCGTCAGCCCCGGACTCGCAGTTTTTAGCAATCTGTTATTGGCCCATCATGCCACGATGTTAGCCCTTTCCGTGTTTCTTTGGGCATTTCTCAGGTTGATGGCATCAAATCGAACCGCAGATTGCTTCATCGCAGGCGTTTCCCTGGCGCTCGCAATGCTGGGTCGTCCGATGACGGCAGCAGGATTTGCACTGCCTTTCGGAGTTTGGTTTGTTCTTAGTCTACTACGCCGGCTGCTGCGCAAACCTATTTCTCCTGATGTTGAAGCGAGCCTCGGACTCAGGCATGTTCTCGCGATGGGCGGGCCGATCGTTCTGGGCTTTGTTGTGCTCGGGATCATGAATCAGTCCATCACCGGACACTGGAATCGATCGGCGTATCAGCATTACACAGACACCTGGACTCCATCTCATCGCTTTGGATTCAACAACGTTGAACTTGGTCAGCAGGCAGCCGGACCCAAAACGCTGAAAGCCTATGACCGCTGGGCGACCAACCTGACGCCAGGCAAGGCTGCTGAGAATCTATGGAATCGGACTGTTGCGAGCAGTCAGTGGTCATTGGGAATCACCGCACTCCTGTTTGCCGTCATCTGCGCGATGCCTTCGTGTTGCCGTTGGTCGGGAGGTGATAATCGAATTGGTCTCGTGGGCCTGTCGATTGTTTCGCTGCACCTTGTCCATATTCCATAC
>CANHVD010000437.1 GCA_947463775.1 Planctomycetaceae bacterium
GAGCGAACGGCACATGGGACTTTATTGATGTGGGTCCCTGTCGAAATCCTGGGACAGTTAATAATCCGATAGGCGGAACCGCCTATGCATTGTTGCCCTTTCTTGCGGCCGGACAGACGCACAAAGACGGGCAGTATCGCAAGTCGGTGTTGGCAGGTCTGGAGTTTTTGACATCTATAGGCGTGACTGCGCCTGCGGGATATGACCTTCGAGGAGTTATCAACAAAGCCGATGACGATGAGGACCCTAATTACGCTTACTACGTTCATGGGGCCGCGACTCTGGCTTTGTGCGAAGCCTATGGGATGACCAAAGATCGCAAGCTGAAGCCTTTCGCGGAAGGTGCGGTGAAGTTTCTGGTCAATTCGCAGGATCCTCGCGGAGGAGGCTGGCGGTACAATCCACAGCAGCCGGGATCGACATCGGCTACGGCAATTCAGTTGATGGCATTAAAGGCCGGAGAGAAGGCTGGCATCAAAGTGCCGGACGTGACATGGAAAGGTGTGACTTATTACCTGGACAGTGTCGCTGTCGATGGAGAAGGGCGATACGGATACGAGATCGATAAGAAGTCCTATGCGATCTCGGTGACTTCCATGGCTTTACTCAGCCGTATGTATCTCGGGAAGAATCGTGATGACAACGACCTTCGCGCAGGTGTTGCGCTGATCGACAAGCGTGGCCCTTACGACAATCTCTATTACAACTATTTTGCCACGCAGGTAATGAAGAATTGGGGTGGAGCCGAGTGGGATCGCTGGAACGGGCGATTGCGAGATGACTTGATCGCCTGGCAGGGAGTCGAGGGCGACGAAAAAGGCAGTTGGGCGCCTCGTGATCGTGACGACTACAGCAGAGCCGGTGGAAGATTATTGACGACATGTCTTGCGACGCTGACTCTGGAAGTCTACTACCGCTATAAGCCGTTGTTACCAGAACCAGCAGAAGCAGGAGGTTCTGAAGCCGCGTCAGGCTTAGCGCCTGCTCCGAAAGTTCGTGAGTCGGAATCGGTTGATCCGGGTCAGGACCTGAAAGAGCCGAAGTAGCTTTGCCTCCGCAGAATTCTATGATTCACATCTGCCTGAGTGATGTGGTCAAGATTCTGAGAGTGCCGAGTGAAAAATGAGCAGTCCGTCCGTTACACGAAATGTAGACGACCAGAAGAATTCGACACCGCGATTGCAGTCGCTTGATGCACTGCGTGGTTTCGACATGTTCTGGATTGCTGGTGGGGATGCGTTGGCCACAAGTTTTCTGGGTCGATTTGATTCACCTGCAGCCATTCGACTCAAGTCTCAATTCGAACATGTGGAGTGGGAAGGTTTCCGATTTTACGATCTGATTTTTCCACTCTTCATGTTTCTGGTGGGATGTGTGATTCCGTTTTCGTTGGAGAAGTTTCGGGATGATCCCAGGTCTGCTTATGGACGAATTCTCCGCCGGACAGCAGCGCTCTTTGCGTTGGGCTTGATCTGCAATGGTCTTTTGAAGTTCGATTTCGGCAATCTTCGATACGCGGGAGTCCTGCAGAGAATTGCTGTGTGTTACGGCATCACTGCAGTGTTGTTTTTGAAGTTCAAGGTCCGTGGTCAGATTATTGTGGCTGCTGCAATTTTGCTGGGCTACTGGGGGTTGTTGACTTTCGTTCCCGTACCGGGCGGCGTTGCCGGAGATTATTCGAAAGCTGGCAATCTTGCGGGCTACCTGGATCGAAGCTGGCTGCCCGGGAAAATCATGGAACAGTATTACGGCTACGGAGACAACGAAGGAATTCTGTCCACAATACCGGCTGTCGTGACTGTGATGCTGGGAGTTTTTGCCGGGCTGTGGCTGAAGAGTTCTCGATCTAATTGGGCAAAAATCGGAGGACTGTTCGCCTGTGGAGTTTCATGCGTTGTCCTTGGCACATTGTGGGGGCGAAGTTTTCCGATCATCAAAATTCTCTGGACCAGTTCTTTCGTGTTGGTTGCGGGAGGCTGGAGTCTGTTGTTGCTCTGTGTCTTTTACACAATCATAGATGTCGTTCGATGGCAGAAGTGGTCATTCTTCTGGACTGTCATCGGCATGAATGCCATCGTGATGTACATCGCGCCGCGGTTCATCGATTTCGACCGGATGGCTGTGTTCTTCTTCGGTGGCGTTGCTCGGTTGAGTGGTAGCGGAGGCGATTTCCTGCTTGAAGTGGGAAGTATGGGGGCCAAATGGCTATTTCTGTACTACCTTTATCGCAACCGAATTTTTCTCAGGCTATGAATTGACTCAGCCTTGGCTATGGGTGTCCATCAGTGTGTTTACTTGTACGGCATGTCTGTGAAGAGCTTCGCACGAAGTTCTTCGGCCGTGATTCCACGATCTCGTATCGATCGCAGGCTTTCAGCATCGTCCCGTTTGGCGAGACGTTTTCCATTGTTATCGCAGATGAGTTGATGGTGATGGTATTCGGGAGTCGGCAGGACCAGGAGTGACTGCAGAACTCTTTGGATGTGAGTCGCGCTGAAGAGATCCATTCCGCGTGTCACACGAGTAATGCCTTGAAGCGCATCATCAAGAACGACCGCCAGATGATAGCTCGATCCAATATCTTTCCGGATCAGAACGATATCCCCGAAGATCTCCGGCCTCGCCGTCTGCCAGCCTTTTGCGAGGTCTCGCCATTTCAGGTCAGAGCCTGTGATCCTGATCGCTTTTTCAAGATCCAGTCTGAGAGCAAATGACTGTCCTGCGGCGATGCGGTCGTCACGTTCTGCGGGGGAAAGGTGTTTACAAGTTCCGGGATAAACGGGGCCATCGGGGCCATGTGGCGCGCCTCCGGCGGCGTTGATTTCCTGCTGGATGTCTTTTCGAGTGCAGAAGCAGGGATAGAGTAGACCCTTTTGTTGCAGGGAATCAGCCGCTGCTGCGAAATCCGATAGGTGATCTGACTGTCGACGGACTGGGACTTCCCAGGTGATTCCCAGCCAGCCCAGGTCCTCTTCGATGGCGGTTTCGAATTCCGGCCGACATCGAGTGAAGTCGAGATCCTCGATCCTGAGGATAAACAGTCCTTCAGATCTCCGGGCGGATTCATAGGCGAACAAGGCTGAAAATGCGTGGCCAGTGTGGAGCAGGCCTGTCGGGCTGGGAGCGAATCTGGTTACGACGGGTGCGGTCATGTTCTTTTGCTGGCGACGGGTTTGCCCGGGTCATTCAGGACAGATTAGGCATGAATCTCCTGAGGCGGGCAGGGCACTACTGGTATGCAGTGGGCCTGGATTCAAGTCTCTCTGTTGTCTGAGGTGGGAGAATAACGGTACTACGAAATTTGCGAAACTCAGGGTCCAGCCGGTCGACAGCTTTAAGCTCCACCGATCGCTTGGTAGATTTCACAAACAAACGTGTTTTTCAACTGCGGTCGTTCTACGCGCGGACCCTGGGAGAATTTTGGCATGGCAAGTCGTCCTGCAAAGCTGGTACTGGCGAACGGGAAAATTTATACCGGAACAGCCTTTGGTGCAGACGGCGAAGTGCACGGGGAAGTTGTATTCAATACGAGTATGACTGGGTATCAGGAGATTTTGACAGATCCCTCGTACAACGGTCAGATTGTCACGATGACCTATCCACTGATTGGAAACTATGGAGTCAATCAGGAGGATGTTGAAAGCAAGGGGCTGTTCCTTAAAGGTTTTGTCGTCAAAGAGTTATGCGAGATTCCCAGTAACTATCGATCGTCGGAATCATTGGATAGTTATCTCAAGCGAAACGGGATCGTCGGGATTCAGGGCATTGATACTCGATCATTGGTTCGTCAGATCCGCACACAGGGTGCCATGAAAGGTGTTTTGTCGACCGTGGATCTGGACGACGCTTCTTTGTTGAAGAAGGTTCAGGAGGCTCCTGGTCTGGTGGGTCGCGACCTTGTTCAGGAAGTGATGCCTCAGGAGTCCTGTGGTTGGGATGCACCGCTCAGTGAACTCGGCAGGCCGTCGGACTATGTGTCCGGTGCTGAGCGAACGGATGGTCCGCACGTCGTGGCCATTGATTACGGAATGAAGTGGAACATTGCTCGTTATCTTCGCGACGTAGGATGTCGAGTGACCGTGGTGCCGGGAACGGCAACGGCAGAGCAGATTCTGGCCCTTAATCCGGATGGGGTGTTTTTGTCGAATGGTCCGGGAGATCCGGAGCCATTGACTTACGCGATTGAAACTATTCAGGGCCTGCTGGGTAAGAAGCCTGTCTTTGGGATTTGCCTTGGGCTGCAGTTGTTGGGTCTGGCCTTCGGAGGCAAGACGTACAAGCTTCGGTTCGGGCATCGCGGAGCCAATCAGCCGGTGCTGAACCGTCGAACCGGAAAAGTGGAAATTACATCACAGAACCATGGCTTTGCGGTCGATGCAGCCACTCTGCCGGATGATGTAGAAGTAACTCACGTGAATCTCAACGATCAGACAGTTGAGGGGATTCGCCATAAGGTCCATCAGGCTTTTGGTGTTCAGTATCATCCGGAAGCGGCCGCTGGACCTCATGACAGTCATTACCTGTTCACTGAGTTTCTTGAAATGATGCAGGGTACTCCTGCCTGATGTTTCGGGTCCTGTACCGATTTTTTCTTGGCTGCTGCTGAAAATCTGCGTGGTGCAGTCGATTTGTTAACCCACTTATTTGATCTTAAAGGTTCTTGAAATGGCGCTTGAGCGAACTCTGATACTTGTGAAGCCAGACGGTGTGCAGCGACGTCTGATTGGGCGGATTGTTTCGCGAATTGAAGACAAGGGTTTGAGTATCGTCGGGATGAAGATGTTGCAGGTGACTCCGGAACTGAGCAAGCAGCACTATGCCGAGCATGTCGCCAAGTCTTTTTACAAGGAACTGGAAGCCTTCATTACGTCAGGCCCGGTTGTGGCGATGGTTGTTGAAGGTCCGGAAGCCATTACTGTCATGAGAACGCTCATGGGCAAGACGAATGCGCGTGAGTCAGCACCGGGAACGATCCGTGGTGATCTTGGAGCAAGTCGCCAGATGAATCTGATCCATGGTAGTGATGGTCCCGATGCGGCCGCGAAAGAGATCGCAACCTATTTCCGATCAGAAGAGATTGTTTCAGCACCAGATGCGTTGACAGCACATTTGTGGGCGAAGGAAGAGGAATAGTTGACGAAGTACATTGCCGGCGCCTTCGGATGCTTCGGCGGTGTTGACATCGATCCTGCGTAACCAGATTCTGTTTCCAAAGCCTGTCCCTCTCCGGGGCAGGCTTTTTTTCGTCCCGTGGTTAGGTTTCAGTAGGGTTGAGATGCAAAAAGCATTCAATTCTACTTGTTTTTGTGAGGGGTGATGCCGGAGAACAACACGTCGTTGAGTTCTGAATGACCCGCACGCTGTTGAGATCCGTCATGTTCGTACGGCTGGAGGGATTTCTCTGATTGTTACGGCAGGAACTTGTCAAGGTAGGGCGGATTTCGACCTACAGATCACGTGGTGGTTTCTGATTTCCTGACTCCAGTCAGAGTTTTCCCAGTGAAAAAGATCAATACAGCTCTGCAA
>CANHVD010000438.1 GCA_947463775.1 Planctomycetaceae bacterium
AATCAGCCGCCACAAGATCTGTCAAAGGTCGGTTCTGCTGGAAGACATGAGCGACAAAACGTACGGCTTCTTCACGCAGGTCCGATGCAAGCGTCTCGGCATACTCCGGGAAGAGTTCTCCATCCGGATGAACTTCGCTGAAGCCTCTTAAGCCCAGCCATTGCAGTCCGAAGTTTTCACCCAAAGCCCGCGACTTCGGATCTGCCAACATCCGCCGAACCTGCAGGCGAATCTGATCATCGTTCAGGATCGCCTGGGAATCAGCGGCCTGCAGAAGCTCCTCGTCGGGAATTGATGACCAGATGAATAAGGCCAGGCGAGTTGCGATCTGGTGCGGAGTCAGGCGGATTACTCCGGTTGCGTCCGGTTCTGTTTCCACGACGAACAGAAAATGCGGCGACACCAGCACAGCCTTCAGAGGTTCTCGCACGGATGCCAGAAACCCGCGACCGCGACCAGTCGATGCTTCATAGAGCTGCATCAGTCGCAGTTTCTCGTCGTCAGTGACCGGACGCCGCCAGGCTCGTCGTGCAAACTGAGCAATGATTTCTGCGGCTGCCTCGGAATCGCTGCTTGATGATTCCGGCTGCAATGATTTCGGAAGAACTATCAACAGGCGATTACGAATCGCAGCTTTAGCAGGATCGTCCGAAGCCTGCGTGTCAGGCAGTGCGTCTTCGATGACTCGATCAGCAATCGCAAGGTATGATTCGAGATGAATGGTGGAGGTGAACAGAGCATCTCCGACGGTGTCGAAGCCTTCGCCGCCAGCGCCGTCGGATGGCGGTTCTTCATCGGGCAGCAGAGGAATCCCGACGACATCTCGAATGGCGTTCCGATACTCCGTCTGAGTCAGACGACGGCTCATCACAAAACCGCGATACCAGCTTTGCGTTTCTTCGGAGGCCAGTTGTTTGCAAAGATCCTGATTCGGTCGTGAATCGACCCACCGGTGAAACTGGCCCTTCTGCTCATCGCTCAGACCGGGACTTCCCTGTGGAGGCATTTCGTTCAGGCGGATCCGCTTCGCTACTCGTTCCCAGGCATCACCAGCATCAGCTGCAGCCTGCCCATTGGGGAATTTGCCGAAGTCAAACTCTCCTTCGATTTTGTCCCCGCGGTGACATTGCACGCAGCGAGCTTCCACAATTGGCAGAATTTTTTCCTCGTACGTCTTCTTCCAGCTCTCGACCTTCTTTTCATGTTCGTCCGCCTGAACGTTGACGAACATGCCGCTCGACACAGCAATCGATATCGCCGCGAACAAGCTAAAAATAGGTAAGCGTCGACAGTAATGTCGGGCAAACAAGTCGAAGGTAGCATTCATCAACAGTCACTCGACAAGAACAATACAGTAATAAAAAAGGCTCAGGCATCTCGGCTCTGTGACGGGCTCTTCCGACACATCATTAGTCTTTAGCGTCCGGGGCATTCAGCAGGGCCATCGCTTTATCAACGCTTCCCGTTGACTTCAGGAATGGCGGTGCAATCTTGATGGCTTCAATCCATTGAGCGGCCACGACTTCGTTAACGTTTGCTGTTGGCATTCTTTTGATCACCCGCCGAATCGCAGAACTCTTGTCCTTCATCGGATCTTTTAGACTTCGGTGATTTCTTTGGTGCCATAACCGCATCTCTGGTAAACCTCGTACGGAGCCTGAACTTCCAAGCTTACCCTCCGATTCACCCATGGTCAATTCGCATCACGCATCCGCTGCAACCCGGTCACATCTCACGGGGCCACGGCAAGGCAACTGAATTTTTGGTCGAGTGGAGGGTTATGGCATGACGGGATGGCTCTGGGATTTGAGTGGCATTCTGGTCGGCTTTAAATGCTGCTTCTGCCGGAAACGATCCCTGTTCTGAGGTGAATCGTGGGAGCACATCTCAGAGCATCAGGATCGGAGTCATCGCAGGAATTGCGCTATAGTGAAAAGTGCCCAATGCTCGGGCCCATGTTGTCAGGTTCGTGTAGTTCGGCAGGCATTTCCATCGGAAACCGGGCTTCGAGAAATACTGGGGCTTGAGTATACTGCAAGTCTGAAAACTCGAGGAGAAGTCTCATGGTGATTCGCGGGCATTTCGAGAATGGTGTCATTATTCCTGAGGAGCCGATTACTCTTCCGGAAGGAACGAAGGTGCAGATTGAGGTTGTTGGCGCTAATCCCCAAAAGATGAAGCGGCAAGGGGGGATGTGGAAAGGGCGCGTCGTAATCGCCGATGATTTTGACACACTTCCAGCTGAAATCGGAGACGCGTTCGGAGTTGGTGTCGATGAAATTGCTCCTTGATACACATGTGTTGTTATGGTGGTTGGATGTCCTCTACGCATTTCCGAAGAGGCACGTGATCAAATCTCGAATCCGGACAACGAAGTGCTCGTAAGCGCGGCTTCGTGTTGGGAGATCGAAATTAAACGAAGCCTGAAGAAGTTGACTGCGCCAGAAGAGATCGACGATGTTATAGGGCAGTGTGGATTCGTGGAGTTGGCGATTTCGATCGTGCATTCGATGAAGGCAGGGGCTTTGCCGCTTCATCACCGTGACCCATTCGATCGAATGCTAATCGCTCAGTCAATTTGCGAATCCGCTTTCATAGTAACTCATGATCAAATGTTTCAGTTGTATGGAGTTCCTCTGATTCCGGCATGATCGTTTGCTCTCCGCGATACAATGCATGGCAGACGCTTTGACGTCCTGTTTATTCTCGGCAAATAGTAAAAGACCAAAACGGGATGATTTTACGTTCTACTCAAATCATGGACGGCTTTGTTGGATCAATGCAACCCTAAGAGACCGTTCCCCAAGAGTCCAAGCCATCGACCGTCAAAGGATTGAACTCGATGCCAGATCAACGCGTTCTTTCAATTTCGATGTCGCTGATCATCACGCTGTTCGCGGCCGGCTGTGGTTCTCAGTCGCAACGTGCACCCGAGGCAGATGGAACAACCGCCGAGACGTCACCAGAAGAAGAACAGTCACCGGAAGAATCTCCCGGGCAACTGATCGCCGATCTTCCCTCGGACATCCGCGAAGTAGGATCTCCAGACACATCTGTTCCAAAAGTTCCGCCAAAGAAGAAGCCTGAAGATTCCGCCCAGCCTGAAACAGAGCCACGCGACATTGTTGTCGAGTCCACCGAAAGCGGCGTTGATCCTTCAGGGAGCGGTGTCGATGAACCAATGACTGACGATGAGTCAAACTCTGAGGATCCTGTTGCGGCGAACACCGCCGAAACGGATAACGGTGGGACGTCCGCGTCACCGCCACCGCCGACACCAGTGCCGGCCGGCTCAGTGACTGTCACTCCCGATCGAAAGGCGAATGCTTCTGCTCAATCTGCCGTCACCAGCAAAACGGTTATTCAACGGGATGGCGTCTCTCAAAAGCACAAAGGATTCTCATCCGAACTCGTTTACTTCGCGACCAATCGTGAGCCCTCCGCGACAGCGATCGCAATGAAGGATCCCGACCTGTTCTTCGGTGACGAGCCTGGAGATCTGTCCTATGGTGTCTGCGAGGTCAGCATTCCCTACAAACGAACGCCCGGTACACTGCCCGAGCCGTCAGTCTGGTCACTCGAGTTTACTCAGGACCCTCAGAAGCATGTGGTGCTGATGGAAATTCAACGTCTGCCGGATGCTGAATTCTGGATGGCGTTGAGAAAGAAAGTCGACGCCTCACCCAATCGCCAGCTCATGCTCTTCGTGCATGGCTATTCTGCCACCTTTCGAGATGCCGCCAGGCGTACCGCGCAGATGTCATATGACATGAATTATCAGGGACCGGCGATGTTCTTTAGTTGGCCGGCCGGGAGTGAGCTGGAAGGAATCCAGGAACGAGCCAACTATCTAAAGGATCTGCGTCGCGCGGAGGCGTCCGATGAAGATCTGATCGCCGTCATCGAGAACGTCAGTCGATTGTCCGGTGCAAAGCGAGTCCATCTGGTGGCTCACAGTATGGGCAGCTTTATTCTCACTGAAGCATTGAAGACGATTGATGACCGTAACGGCAAAAAGGGGGATCCTCCGAGATTCTTTGATCAGGTCGTTATGGCAGCTCCGGATCTGGATGCAAAGGGGTTCGTTAAGTCATCTGGCAAGCGTCTGCGAGGTTTCAGCCGACGATTTACGGTGTATGCGTCCAGGCAGGATAAGGCTCTGAAGCTTTCAAAATCCGTGAATGGCTTTGAACCGCTAGGTCTGCTCAATGAGTTCTCGCGGCAGGGAGCTGAGGCGAAATTGTACGAGCTGGTGGATGCGTCGACTGCTGAAAGTGGCTGGTTCGATTCGGGCCATGTCTACTACGGAGATATGCCCGAGATGCTGGTCGATCTGGCTTTCGTCTTTCGCGGCATCCCCGCGTCATCGCTGCAACGCGGACTTGGCGAAACCCCGCCGCTGTTTCGCCTGACGTCGCGATCTCGATAGCCTGCAGAACTCTGTGCGGACACACCACATCGACTGCAGAAGGCCGACATCTCATCGGCTCCGGTGGCCACCTGAAATGCTGCTGGTGTGCTAGGGCTGCTCAATCTTTCGCAGGCTGTCCGTGATATGCTTCATGCAGATCGGGGCCATGCGATTGAAGTACTCCCACGAATGTCCTCCGCCAGTGGTTTCCAAATCTCGCTCATGCAGAATTCCCGATGACGACAGCTTCATGCCCAGGCGAGCGGCTCCGTCGAACCATTCATGATCCTGGGGGTCACAACAGAAGAACTGGTGCCGTGGCCACGCCAGCGGATGCAGGTTCAAAACGACAGTCGCCTGTCGAGCTGCCTCGGCGTCCGGAAACATCGTGTCTAATGGAATCCCGGAACCGTAAAGCTGAAAGAAATCGACTGCCGGAGAAATCGCCGCGGCAATGGGAAAGTTCGAGGCCTGTCGAAAGGCCAACTGCAACACTCCCTGACCGCCCATACTGATTCCCAACAGAGGAATCTGCGGTGGTTGAACACCAAACCGTTGCTCGATAAACGGAACGACAGAATCCAGTAGCCAATTCTGAGGTGTGATCTCGGGATGAAAATCTTCACAGATCACATCCAGCCACCAACTGTGTCCGCCATCCGGGCAAACCGCAGCAAGACCGTGCTGTTGAAAAAGATTACTGAAGACCGTGTTGTCGTTCAGCATGATGCGACCATGCCCGTGCAGAAACAACACGACAGCGCTGGGGGGAACGTTTCCCGATGGAACGAATATGTCGACACGTCGACCGTCCAGTGACTCGGTCGTCCATTGCTTCAGGCAATCGCGTTCATCCCGTTGCGGAGCCGCGGTGGTCTGATCCTGTGTGGAATCGCTGCCGAAGAGTCGTTTTAATTGATCGAACATGAGAGACCATCAGCGGTTAATGCAGAGGAATTTCGGGGTTGTCTGTTCCCCGGCGATGCACACCCTACAATCATGCGTCTGCTTCGTTCAACCACAGGGACCATTGATGTGAATAACAAACTCAGGTTCGGGATTTTGGGGACGGCTCGTATTGCCAAATCCGTGACTCCTCATTTGCAGGCGTCGG
>CANHVD010000439.1 GCA_947463775.1 Planctomycetaceae bacterium
CAGCTTATCGTCGACGTTCAGGCCTTCCAGCAGATGTCCGTCGGCATTGAACCAGGTGGGATCGAAGACCTGCAAATTAAACGTGAAGATACGCGCGTCGTAGCCTCGTCGCAAAGCGTGGCAGCCAAGCATCACGGCCAGAGTTCCACCATCTGCAAAGACGGGAACTTCATCAATTACTTCCTGCAGCGGGAGCTCATCGCCGTAATAACTGTAGACAGCATGCAGACAGGTCGGCCCGCAGGTTGTGTTATCCGGTTGCTGAAGAAACTCAAACTGCAGTCGCGTGTCCATAGGCAGATGATTCCTTCAGCACGTGTGATGTGACAGACCTTGAAACGCAGGCAGGACATGATGATCTGATGGCAATTCAACGGGCAGGAATGCCCATCATCCAAATGGACTTCGTTATTCGCGTGGCCTTAGTTCTTCCATGCCGGCAGAGTCAACTCGTGCGGGTAATCGAGCCGTCGACTGACCTTCTCGACGACGACTGCCACCACTGCCGCCTTCGATGATTCGAGACGATACGGAGGATTCATCCTTTACGAGTCCGGAAACAAGCAGCACTGATTCATCGTGAGTTGTTCCTGAATTGTTTGCGACAACAGCAGCTCGTGTTACACCAGCCACAACAGCTGCCGGCTTTGACCGGACAACTTCCACGGCCGACGTCTTGATCCAGCCACGCACAGCGCTGTGAGTTGTCCGGACCGCATTGCGGCGCCCCGGCAATGCCAGCAGCGCGGCGAAACGAAAGAATCCGGATGCGACAAAGACCGTAACGTAGGCGTGATGATCTCTCCCCAGTGAATTCAGAATCCACGCGCCAATAAACGTTCCGGCAACCATCGCGGCGGAGTTTCCAAGGTTATACATCGTCAGTACAGCCACACGCTTTTCACCGGGAATCTGCCGGAAGAACTGCAGCAGCATGGCCAGCTCATAGCAGCCCCAGACGAGACCGCTCAGGATCTGAACGCCAGCCAAATACCAAACATTCTGAGAGAAGAACCACAACGCACTGATTGGCACAATCCCCGCGCTACCGACCCATAACAGGCGGTCAGCGCCCCAGCGATTGGCAAAGCGTCCGGCCCAGGCCAGCGACATCATCTTGCCGATGAAACCGAGAGACAGCAAACCCATGTAGTCGACCCATGACATCTTCAACACCTTCAGCATGAATGGGTTGAAGTAGGGGCCGGAAACATGAACAGCCGTTTGCACTGCCATCAGAAACAGGACAAGACGTCCAGCAGTTCCCGGGCGACGAACCACGTTGAGAGCAGCGACAAACTTTTGCCCTGCAGTGACTCGATCAGGTCTCACATCATCAGCATTAGCGCCGGCAGTTCTGACAGAGTGTAGAACTTCTGTTTGACGCGACAGCATGGCGGCCGACACAAAGCGTCCGATCGCTCCCACACCAAAGAGAATCGCGAAGACCGCCACGGTCAGATCATGAGCAACCGACCAGCGAAGCAGGAGACCTCCTGAGATCAGTCCGAGCAGAACGCCAATGTGACACATTCGACTTCGGCGAGCAAAAAAACCGCTGCGAATTCGTTGCGGAACGAGTTGCTCAACCCAGGTATTCCATGCAGGTCCCGTGGCTAAACCCGCAGCCCAATACAACGTGGCCGGTACAAAGACCAGCCAGGCTGGTAAGTGCTGCATGAATGACATGCCCATCAGCATTAACATGCTGCAGGCCTGTATGGTTGCTGTCGTAACGACGAAACGTCGATACGAGCCCAGCTTTTGCAAAAGGAACGGCGCGAACAATTGCAGGATGCTACCCAGCAGAACGGGCACCGTGGCCACCATTGCTGCGGTCAGATCGCCAAGTCCGCGCGCCAGCACAAAGGCGGGCAGGTAGGATTCGGCAATCCCTACCATAACGCTGAACGAAAAACCGTCCGCGTTCATCGCCCGGAGATTGCGCCTCAGCGTTTTCCGGCGAGGAACGGTTCGAGCCTGCATGATCATTGGAGCGACAGAAGTCCAGAGAGGTGAGTCAGCTACAGTCCGTTTCCTGAATCAGCTTTCACTGATACGGGCGGGCAATTCGTCATCGAACGGACACCGTTCGATTCGCCTGGGTTCTGACTCTCACCGTCAGGATTTCGCTGGCATCATTCTGCAGCGGCCGGATTATGACGACAACCAGGAAGAGTTTTCTTCCAGCCTGCGTCTGTTCGGCAATTGCCCCGCAGGGAAATTGGTACCCGAACGGCCAATCTCGGACAACGAGTTTTTCCTCAGTTTTGAATGACTCTCAGGCGTTCCTGGTTCATGGAACTCGGGAACCTGATCGCTTCGCCGATCCCGCCCGGCGACAGGCTGGAATTGCCTGTTACCGGACTGCCGGTTCCTCTATTTCATCAACGCAGCAACTTCTTTGGCGCTGAAGCGGTTCTTCATCCGAGCTCCCAACTGCCCGACAATTCGAGCGGCGGCGTGAGAGGCGAGATGTCCGGCCTGCTTCCAGCCCATTCCGTTCGTAATGCCGTACAGCAAGGCTCCGGCATACATGTCGCCGGCACCCGTGGTGTCGACAGCTTCTACTGAAACGCCTTCAATCGGAATCGCGGTGCCTTCATGCATCAGCAGCGATCCGTTGGCTCCCAAAGTCATCGCGACATTCTCGCAGTGACGATGCAGCTCAGCGGCGCACTCGATCGGGTCAGATTTCCCGGTCAGGCTCTTGGCTTCTTCTTCGTTGCAGAAAAAGAGATCCACAGGTCCTCTCAGGAGTTCCCAGATTTCGTCACGGCACATGTTGCAAAGGAACGGGTCGGAGGCCGTAAATGCAACTTTGCAGCCAAATTGCTTGGCGACGTTCATGGCTTTGTAGGCAGCCGCTCGCTGATTTGGGCTGGTCAGCAGATAGCCTTCTACGTAGACGTATTTGGCTCGCTTGATTTCTTCTTCGTTGATGTCGTCTTCTGTCAGAGTCGCAGAAACACCGAGATTTGTCAGCATTGTTCGCTGTGCGTCTTCGGTGATCAGGACCGCACAAGTTCCCGACTGTCCGCTGGTGGCCGGAGCGACTTCGATGGTGACGCCCATCTTTCGCATATCGTGCAGGAAAAACTCACCCACCTCGTCGTTTGCAACTTTGCCGACATACGCCGCTTTCCCACCAAAATCCGCGACGCCAACGATTGTGTTAGCTGCTGAACCACCCGCACAGCGGTTCAGGTTTGTTCCAGCCAGGCGATCGAGGACGGTCTTTTGCTGAGCATCGTCGACCAACGTCATAATGCCCTTGTCAAAACCGGTGGTGGCCAACCAGTTGTCGGAAACTCGGGCCTGAATGTCGACCAGTGCGTTGCCTACGCCGTAAACGTCATATTTCATTGGTAAAATCGGTAGCAGAGATAGTGGAGAGAGTTCGCAATATGTGCGACAGCATATCACAATAGAAGGCTGCGACGATCACGGAGCCTGATGTCTCCTGAGAATTCGCTCATCCGGAAACAGCCCGTTGCAAATCCTCTGGGCTCCACTACGATTTGCGCCGGAACATGTATTCTCTGCACGGTATGAGTTGAGGCTGGGTATTCGCGGGATATCTTTCAGAGGATAGCCTCAACCGTGGCCGCGCACAGAAAAAACCATTTGCACGAGGCCCGCTGCGCCTCTCCAGGGAAGACTAATGAGCCTGAATCACGCCGAGCGAGTTGCCGAGTTTCTGCCGAAAATTGAAGCGTCAGACCCCAGCAGCAGCCATGCCGGAACAACTCCGGGAAGCTTTGCCCGAGCCCCCAAAATTGCTCCAGGACGCAAAGGTGCGTTGACGTTTTCGTCACCTGATACGCCTGGAATGCCTCAGCCTTCTGAGAAGACGGCCTGGGACTTTATGCCGCCGGATTGGACGATCCGACCTGGCTTTGAGAACAACTATGAACAGGCCGCTGCCTGGCAGACGCCCGCCGGGTTTGAACCGAGCACTCAGTTGGAGTTTGCTCGTCTTGGTAACATCACTCCTGAAATGCATCGCGTCGCGGAAGCCGAACAGCATCTGACGGCCGAGCAGATTCGTGATGAAGTCGCCGCTGGCCGCATGGTGATCCCGGCCAACAAGCAGCATCTGAAGTATCAACTGGAGCCAATGTGCATCGGCCGCGCGTCACGCACCAAGATCAACGCCAACATGGGGGCCTCACCAGTTTCTTCAGGAACCGACGAAGAAGTTGAAAAACTTCGCTGGGCTGAACGATGGGGTGCGGACACCGTGATGGATCTCTCCACAGGAGGAGATCTGGATGCATGTCGCGATGCCATTATTCGCAACAGCACCGTGCCGATCGGAACAGTGCCGATTTATTCGATGATCATCGGTCGTCGAATCGAATCTTTGAACATCGAGCATGTTCTGGAATCTCTGGAACATCAGGCTCAGCAGGGAGTGGATTACTTCACGATCCATGCGGGAGTTTTGAGCGAACATCTGAACTACGTTCGCGACCGCTTGATCGGAATCGTGAGCCGCGGTGGTTCGTTGCTGGCCAAGTGGATGATTCATCATCGCCAGCAGAACCTGATGTATACAAATTGGGAAGCGATCTGTGACGTTCTGCGTCGTCATGACGTGACCTTCAGCATCGGTGACGGTCTGCGTCCCGGTGGCCTGGCTGACGCAACCGATATCGCTCAGTTGTCAGAACTGTCAACATTGGGCGAGCTGACCGAACGTGCCTGGCGCAAAGGTGTGCAGGTGATGATCGAAGGTCCGGGGCACGTGCCGCTGGATCAGATCGAGTTCAACATGAAGTTGCAGCGAACATTGTGTCACGGGGCACCGTTCTATGTGCTCGGTCCGCTCGTGACGGATATGTTCCCGGGCTATGACCATATCACCAGCTGCATCGGTGCGACGAACGCGGCTTGGCACGGAGCCAGCATGCTGTGCTACGTCACCCCGAAAGAGCACCTGGGGCTTCCTAAGAAGGATGACGTTAAGCAAGGCTGCGTCGCCTACAAGATCGCGGCTCATGCGGCGGACGTTGCTCTGGGTATTCCTGGAACTCGCGATCGCGACGATGAACTCACAAGGGCTCGCGCGGCGTTGAACTGGCCGAAGCACTTTGAACTGAGCTTCGACCCGGATACGGCTCGCGCCTATCACGACGAAGATCTGGACGTTGATACCGATTTCTGTGCCATGTGCGGCCACGACTGGTGCAGCGTTCGCATCAGCAAGGAGATTCAGGAATTCGCCAGCGGCAAGGCTGATGCGTTTCAGTGGGACAAGGCCAAGGTCACCGAAGCTCTGACACCTGAGCAACGCGAAATCCTGGAAAAACGCGGCGTCCTGTCGCCGGCCGAGATTCATCGTCTGGCGAGTAAGACTCGCCGCACCATGGGCGGTGAAGGTGCTAAGGCGGAATGTCACAGCGATCTCGCGGAAGCTGAGACAGCTCGCACGATCCAACTGGTACAGCTGGGCACGACGACACCATAACGTAGACCGCGTCTCTGCTGGCTACTGCTTGGTGGTGTTGATGCTGAGGGCA